>JBKPPN010000337.1:0-6920 GCA_046733575.1 Candidatus Methylomirabilota bacterium
GGTTTGGGGGGGCCGTCGAGCCCCGCGAGTTCGGCGAGGCAACCCGAGGGGCGGCGCGGCGGGGCCGCGCTGTCTCCGAGCCTGGGGGGTTTGGGGGGCCGCCGAGGCCCCCATGAATTCAGTATAAGATCCGACCATGCCTGCCATGCCGTTCGACCATGTCGTGAAGTCGATCGAAGAGCTCCGAGAGAAAGTCGGCGAGCCGAGCGAGCTCGCGCGCAAGAAGCAGATCCCCGCGATCGACCAGCACTGTCGCGCCTTCATCGCGCAATCGCCGTTCGTCCTGGTGGCGACGGCCAACGCGTCGGGCCAGTGCGATGTCTCACCGAAGGGTGACGCGCCGGGATTCGTGCAGGTGCTCGACGACCACCGGCTCTTCCTTCCCGACCGTCCCGGCAACCGGCGGTTCGACGGCATGCGCAACATTCTCGAGAATCCGCACGTGGGGCTGATCTTCCTGATCCCCGGTCGCGAGGAGACGCTGCGCGTGAACGGGCGCGCGTGCATCGTGCGTGATCCCGTCCTCCTGGAGCGTGGGACGGCGATGGGCAAGCGGCCGGACAGCGGCATCGGCGTGGTGGTCGAGGAGGTGTTCCTGCACTGCGCGAAGGCCTTTAAGCGCTCGAAGCTCTGGCATCCGGAGCAGTGGCCCGATCCGGCCTCCGTACCGTCGATGGCGAGGATGCTGCTCGATCAGGCCAAGCCGGACGGGATGTCGGTCGAGGACCTCGAGAAGCGGCTGCAGCACGGGTACACCACGCAGCTCTACTGAACGTGAGCGCGCGGCGAGGAACGGCCGGCGCGCGCTAGCTCAGCGGGTAACGGAACGCGGGCCAGCCCCAACCCATCGGGGTCGGCTCGGCGGCTGACTTCGACGGCGCCGCCTTCTTCGCGGACGACGTTTTCTTGGAGCTCGCCTTGGCCGTCTTCATCTTCCCCGCGGCGGGCTTCGCGGTCTTCTTCGACGTGCTCTTCTTGGCCTTGCCCTTT
Source organism: Candidatus Methylomirabilota bacterium (assembly GCA_046733575.1). Lineage (GTDB taxonomy): Bacteria > Methylomirabilota > Methylomirabilia > Rokubacteriales > CSP1-6 > JBKPPN01. The sequence continues at coordinate 991 of JBKPPN010000337.1, forward strand.
TTCATGCCGCGCAATCTACCGTAGGGTGAGAGGACGGTCAAATCTGATACGCTCGCGCGGCTCGAGCGATTCCATCACGGGAGATCGACGTTCATGACCACGCCACGACGCTCCGCTGACGGCACCGTCGGCATCGGCATTCTCGGCACGGGCGCCATCGTCCGACGCTCGTTCGCGCCGGCCGTGAAGGCGACGGCGGGCGCGCGACTGGCCGCGGTGCTGAGCCGCGACCTGGCGCGCGGTCGCGCGTTCGCGAGCGAGATCGGCGCGGCCGCCGCGTACGACGACCTCGACGCGCTGCTCGCCGATCCCGCCGTGCACGCGATCATCGTGGCCACGCCCGACGCGCAGCACGAACGCCAGGTCATCGCAGCGGCCAACGCCGGCGTCCACGTCCTGTGCGAGAAGCCGATGACCAGCTCGCCCGAGGGCTGTCGTCGCATGGCCGAGGCAGTGCGCAACGCGCGCGTCACGTTCGCGATGGGATACTCGCTGCGCTTCTCGAAGCGCTTGCAGAAGATTCACGAGATCACGCAGTCGGGCGCGCTCGGCCGCGTCTGGTTCGCCCGCGCGTTGTGGACGTCGAAGACGGCGGCCGCGCAGGAGACGTGGCGCACGGATCGGAAAGAAGCGGTGCACTGGGCGATCGGCCGCGTGGGGACGCATCTCATCGACCTGTATCGCTGGTACTTCGGCGAGCCGAGCTACGTGAAGGGCAACATCACGCGTCCGCGCGACGGCGGACCGAACGACGAGCTGTCGACCGTGCTGCTCACGTTCCCGACCGGCGTGGTGGCGGAGCTCACCGTGTCCGTCCTGTTCCCTCCGGGCAACAGCCTCGAGATCTACGGCGAGGACGGCGCGCTGCTCGCGCGCGACGTGCTCGGCTACGGTCCGGCATCGCAGGTGACGGTGAAGGGCGAGCCGCTGGCCGTCGAGGCGAACGATCCGTTCCCCGACGAGGTCGCCGACTTCGTCCGCGCGATCCGGACGGGGTCCGCGCCGACGACCGGGCTCGACGACGGCATGCGCAACGTCGAGATCATGGCGGCGGCGGGGGTGAGCTGAACCTGCTCCGAGCGGCGATCCAGTGCCGCATGTCGCCATCGTCGCGGTGTGCTCGCGCCACCGCACTCGAGAAGGCGTTATTGCTCGATCATCCTCCTCCGCGTCGAGAGCTGACCATCAGTTGACGACGTGCAGGCGTTTGCCGCGGGTAAACGCGTCGAGCGTCTCGATGGAGATCCGGAGCATGTTGCGCCCCGCCTCCGGCGTGTTGTAGCCGATGTGCGGCGTGAGCAAGACGTTCGGCAGTCGGCGCACCGGGTCGTCGGCGGGTACGGGCTCCTCGTCGTAGACGTCGAGGGCGGCGCCCGCGAGCGCGCCGCTCTCGAGCATTGCGAACAGCGCGCGGTTGTCGACCAGCGCGGACCGTGCGGTGTTCACGAACCAGCTGCCCGGGCGCATGCGCGACAGCAGCTCGCGCGACACGAGGCCCGCGGTCTCGTCGGTGTACGAGAGATGAAGCGAGACGACGTCGCTGCCGGAGAAGACGTCCACGAGGGACACGAGCGTGAGGCCGTGGCGCGCGCGGTCGGGCGTGGCGCGACGGGTCCAGCCGATCAGCTGCATCCCGATGCCCGCGCCGAGGCGAGCCATCTCCGTTCCGATCGGGCCGAGGCCGACGATGCCGAGTGTCTTGCCACGCAGCTCCATGCCGCGGAATCGCGCGGGCTCCCACCGACCTTCCCGCATGCTCACGTGCGCGGCGCCGACGTGACGCGTGAGGGCCAGCATCATGGCGAGCGCGTGCTCGGCGACGGACGTCGCGCCATAGTCGGGCGTGTTCGCGATGACGATCCCCAGTCGCGTCGCCTCGGCGGCGTCGATGCAGCTCTTGTAGCCGATGCCCAGGAAGCTGATGAACTTCAGACGCGGAGCGGCACGGAGGACGTCCGCGTCGAGCAGCGAGTAGTCGAGGACGATCGCCTCGGCGTTGCGGCAGCGCTCGATCAGCTCGGCCTTCGTCGCGGGCGGGCCGTCGTGGAACTCGACGTCGCCGAGCTTGTGGAGCGGCTCCAGGTCCGCGGGACTGGTGACGCAGCCCGCGCCGTCGGGAAAGACGATCCGCATACCGGTCTCCTCTCTTCGGTGCGCGCCAGTCTACCGGATCACTGGACGCGTTCGCGCTGAGCGGAGACAATCGCACGACCCAGTTCCAAGGAGGATCCGCGTGGCCCAGAAATCGGCGGTCCGTACCGACAAGGCCCCCGCGCCGTTCCAGGGCGCTCCGTACTCGCAGGCCATCACGGTGGGCGATCTCGTCTTCGTCTCGGGTCAGCTTGCCCTCAAGCCCGGCGAGTCCCAGCTCGTCGGCACGACGATCCAGGAGCAAACCGAGCAGGTCTTCCAGAACCTGAAGGCGATCCTGGAGGCCGCCGGCTCCGGACTCGACAAGCTGGTGAAGACGACCGTGTTCCTCCAGAACCTCGGCGACTTCGCGGCCATGAACGAGGTGTACAAGCGCCACGCGGGCGCCACGCCCCCGGCGCGCTCGACGTACGAGGTGGCGAAGCTGCCCGGCGGCGCGCTCGTGGAGATCGAGGCGATCGGCCATCGCTGAGGCCGGCGCCCGCCTTTCACGGCTGTGATAGCCTCTCGCCGCACATGAAGCCGCTGATCTCGCGGGATCTCTGGCGGTGGATCGAGGACAATCGCTCGTCGTTCGAGCCGCCCGTCGGAAACCGCGTGATCTGGGAAGACTCGCAATTCACGGCGATGGTGATCCGCGGCCCGAACGCGCGACGCGATTTCCACGTCGACCCGTCGGACGAGATCTTCTACATGCTCCGCGGCGACATGGTGCTGGAGTACATGGAGGACGGCCGGCGTCGCGAGCAGGTGATCCGCGAGGGCGAGATCATGCTGGTCCCCGCGTTCACGCCGCACGCTCCACACCGCCCTGCCGGGACGTGGGGCCTCGTCGTGGAGATCAAGCGCAAGCCGCACGAGACCGAGTCGCTGCGCTGGTTCTGCGACCGCTGCGACGCGCTCGTGCACGAGACGACCATGCACGTGGCGGACATCGAGCGCGAGCTTCGCGCCGCCATCGAGCGCTTCGACGCCAGCGTCGAGCTCCGCACGTGCCCGACGTGCGGGTACGTCCAGCCCGACACGCCTCCCGTACCGCAGGCGCCTGCCCCGACGTAGCGGGCGGCTGCCAAGGCGCATCGGCGTCCTTGGCGCGCTCGGCGTACACAGCCGCTCTCGGATGCGCCTCGCATCCGCACTTCTGCGAGTGGCCTGCGGAGATCCTGCGACGGTGATGGGCCATCCATGTGGAGAGCTGAGCACGAGGTGACGATGCGGATCGACGTCCACGCGCACATCACGCCGGAGAACTGGGACGACATGCGGCGGCGGTTCCCCGGTGACTGGCCGCGCATCCGCCATGACGGCCCCGGCTGCGCGACGCTGTTCCGAGGCGACACGCCCTTCCGGGCCGTGACCGACACGCTGTGGGATCCCGCGCGCCGGATCGCCGACATGGAGAGAACGCACGTCGACCGGCAGCTGCTGTCGCCGCCGCCCGACCTGTTCTGCTACTGGGCCGACGCGACAGGCGCGAGCGAGTTCGCGCGCATGCAGAACGACCACATCGCGGACGTCGTGGCGCGCAACCCGCAGCGGTTCTACGGCGCGGGCACGCTGCCGCTCCAGGACCCGGACGCGGCCATCGAGGAGCTCGAGCGCGTCCGCGGTGAGCTCGGACTGCACGCGGTCGAGATCGGCACACACGTGGCCGGCAAGCCGCTCGCGGACGAGCGCTTCGTGCCCGTGTTCCAGGCGGCCGAGCGGACGAGCACGCCGATCTTCGTCCATCCGACCGGACCGGCCATCGGGATGGATCGCGCGCCGTCGCCGCAGTACGGCATCACGATCGGCTATCCGCTCGACACCGCGGTCGCGATCTACGGGCTGCTGCGCACCGGCGTCCTCGCGACGTTTCCTCGCGTGCGGTTCTGCTGGGCCCACGCGGGCGGCGCATTCGCGTTCGTGCTTCCGCGGCTCGAATACGCCTGGAACAAGGTCGCGGCCGTGAAAGCTGCGGCGGAGCGACCGCCGTCGGCGTACCTCGAGAACTTCTTCTACGACTCCATCACGCACTCGCGACCGGCGCTGCGCTATCTTCTCGATACCGTCGGCGCCGGCCAGGTCGTCATGGGCACCGATTATCCATTCGCCATGGGGGTCGACGAGCCGGTGGCGTCACTGGAGGGTGTGCCGGAGGCCGACCGCATCATGGGCGCGAACGCCGAGCGCTTCCTCGGCGTGAAGGAGACGCGATGAGCACGCTGAGGATCGACGGGGGCACGGTGGTCGGCTGGTCGGGCACGGGCCACGAGCTGATCGCGGACGGCTCGGTGTTCATCGACGGGGACACCATCAAGTCGGTCGGTCGCGACCGCCCCACCGCGGATCGCGTGATCGACGCGCGCGGCAAGCTGGTGAGCCCGGGGTTCATCAACCTCCATGTCCACTCGTCCATCAACGTCGGCGACTACCTGCTCACCGACGCCACTCGCGCCGACTACATGTTCGCCAATTATTTCTCGTTCTCCGCCGTCCACAAGGCCCGTCCGCCGCAGATCTCGAAGGAAGGCGTCGCGATGGGGCGCGCCTACTCGCTGCTCAGCGCGCTCCGGAACGGCGCGACGTCCATCCTCGATCCGGGCGGACCGCCGGGAGACCTCGAAGACCACGTCGCCATCGTGGGCAGGATCGGCGCTCGCGTCTTCACGAGCCCGGCCTTCCGCAGCCGCGACACCATCGTGGACGCCGAGGGACGCTACACCTACGAGGACCGTCCCGACCACGGTCGCGGCGGGCTCCAGACCGCGGTCGACTTCATTCGCAAGTACAACAACGCGCACGGCCGACTGCACGCGTTCCTGCTCCCCGCCCAGGCCGAGACGTGCGAGCCGGCCCTCCTGAAGGAGGCGATGGCCGCCGCCCGCGAGCTCGGCGTCGGCGTGCATATCCACGCCGGCGGCAACCTGCGCGAGTTCGTGGACTTGCTCTACAGCTACCGCCGGTCGCCCATCGAGTACCTCGCCGACGCGGGCGTGCTCGAGCCGCGCACCGTGCTCGGTCACGCCGTGTTCGTGGCGGGCCACTCGCGCGTGCCGTATCGCGGCGACGATCTCAAGCTCATCGCCGAGTCGGGGGCGTCGGTCGGCCACTGCCCGTACAAGTACGCGAAGTTCGGCGCCGCCCTGGAGTCGTTCGACGGCTACCGCGAGCGCGGCATCAACATCGGCCTCGGCACGGACACCTATCCCTTCGACATCATCGCGGAGATGCGGTGGGCGGCCATGCTGAGCCGGATCATGAACGGCTCTCAGCGCGCCGGTCGGGCGGCCGACGTGTTCAACGCGGCGACGATCGGAGGCGCTCGCGCCGTCGGCCGCGACGATCTCGGCAAGCTGGGGCCGGGCGCCAAGGCGGACGTCGTGGTGATCAACCAGCACGACGTCCGCTACGGTCTCGTGCGCGACCCCATCAATGCGCTGGTGGACTTCGGCTCCGGCGCCGACGTCGAGACGGTCGTCGTCGGCGGCGAGATCGTCATCGAGAACGGACGATCGACACGCGTCGACGGCGAGGCGATGTACCGGGAGGCCGACCGTCTGGCGAACGCGGCGTGGAACAACTGGGCCAATCGCGACTTCGCGCGCCGCTCCGTCGAGGACATTGTCCCGCCCGCGTTTCCCACGAGGACATGAGGCGACGGGCCGACGGTTGTTACACGGCGGCAGGTCGGCCTTTACAAACTGACTGGCCCAGGCATGAGGAAGTCCGGCAAACCGCGCGTCGACATCCGGCACGATCCGTGCTGTGGATGTGCCCCATGGAGCACATGACCGCAC
>JBKPPN010000338.1:0-3889 GCA_046733575.1 Candidatus Methylomirabilota bacterium
GGACATGACCGCGTGTCTCGCCAAGCCTACGGCACGGACGCTCGTTCTGCTCGCGCTGCTTATCGCTACACGGCGCGGTGTCGTCGCGGTTCAAGGACGTTCCCGTACTCCGCGCCGCTCGAGGACGTTCGTCTGAAGGGAAATGAGCCCCGCCGCGATGTAGACTCGCCACCAGACGAACGTCCGCCAAAACGGAGGCACAGGGGAGCCCTCCGCGGCTTGCCCTTCAACAAGGAGCATTCGCATGAAGATCAGTGCGTTTCACCTCATGCCGTACCGGGATCTGCCGGCGGACTTCGAGACGAAGTACGAGTCGGTGTGGGTCACGCCGCCGTGGTGGGAGCTGGCCGACGCGCGTCGTGTCGGGCAGTACTACAACTGGACTCTGGACGAGCTGCTGTTCGCGGCGCGCCTCGGCTTCGACGGCGTGTGCACCAACGAGCATCACCAGAACGCCTACGGCTTCATGCCGAGTCCCAACATCATGGGCAGCGTGCTGGCCAAGGCCACGAACGGCAGCAACGTGGCGATCGTGCAGATGGGCGCGACGCTGCCCACGCAGAACCCGCCCATCCGCGTCGCCGAGGAGTACGCGATGATCGACTGCATCAGCGGGGGACGGCTCGTGGCCGGTCTTCCGCTCGGCAGTCCGATGGACGTCAATCTCTGCTACGGCATCACGCCCATGGAGCACCGCGAGCGCTATCGCGAAGCCTTCGCCCTCACGCTGAAGGCGTGGCAGGCGCGCGAGCTGTTCGCGTGGAACGGCCGCTACTACCAGATCGCGCACGTGAACCTGTGGCCGCGGCCGATCCAGCAGCCGCATCCGCCCGTGTGGGTGCCGGGCTCGGGCAGCATCAGCACCTTCGACTTCGCCGTCGACCACGATGTCTGCTACTGCTTCCTGAGCTACGCGGGCGCGCGCTCGGCCAAGACCATGATGGACGCCTACTGGAAGGTCGTGGCCGACAAGGGACGCGAGCCGAACCCGTATCGCGCCGGCTTCCTGCAGCTGGTCGCGGTGGCGGAGAGCGACGCGGCCGCGGAGCAGAAGTACGCGCGGCACGTCGAGTACTTCTATCACAAGTGCCTCCACGTGCCCGGGCAGTGGTTCGCGCCGCCCGGCAATCAGGACTACCGGAGCCTCGTCGCCAGCATCACCAATCCCGTGCGCCGCGCGGAGGACCCCAAGACGCTCCGCTATCGCGACTTCGTGGAGAAGGGCTACGTCATCGCGGGCAGCCCGGCCACCGTGCGTGACCGGCTCATCGAGGAAGTGGTGAAGGGCCTCCACGTCGGCAACCTGATGGTGCTGCTGCAGATCGGCTCCATGCCGCACGAGCTCACGCTGGAGAACATGGACCTGTTCGCGCGCGAGGTGCTCCCCGCGCTGCGCCCGATGTGGGAGGCGGAGGGCTGGGTGAACGAGTGGTGGCCGGCCCAGCTGCGGGGCAGTCAGCTGACGCCGTCCGCGGTGGCCGGCGTCGCGGCGGGCGGCTCGTGAGCACGACGACCGTTCCCGAGCGCGGCACGCGCGCGCGCACGATTGCCGTCTGGCAGGATCAGCTCACCATCCGCGTCATCGAGAAGGGGAGCGGGCCTGCCCTCGTGTTCTTTCACGGTCCGTGGGGCCTGACGTGGGATCCGTTCCTCGACGAGCTCGCGCAGAGCTTCACGGTGTACGCGCCCGAGCACCCCGGCACGACGCCGGGCTCGCCGGACGACGCCACCCGGCTCGACACGTTGTGGGACCTCGTCCTCTGCTACGACGAGCTGCTCGGCGCCCTCGGCCTGGAGCGCGCCGTCCTCGCCGGTCACTCCTTCGGTGCCATGGTCGCGGCCGAGGTGGCCGCGTCGTCGCCCGCGCGGGCGAGGGCGCTCGCGCTCATCGATCCGATCGGCTTCTGGCGCGACGGCGAGCGCGTCGTGAACTGGATGATGCTCGCGCCGAGTGACTTGCCCCGCTGGGTGTTCCGCGACCCCGCCGGCGAGCCCGCGCGTCGACTGTTCGGCACGCCGGGCGACGACGATCCCGCCACGCGCATCCGCGTCATGTGGACGATGGGCGCCACGGGAAAGTTCATCTGGCCGATTCCCGACAAGGGCCTCAAGAAGCGGATCCACCGCGTGAAGGCGCCGACGCTCGTCGTGTGGGGCAAGGAGGACCGTCTGGTGCCGCCTGTGTACGCCGACGAGTTCGTGCGCCGCGTACCGGGCGCGCGCCTGGAGCTCGTCGACGACGCGGGCCACGCGCCGCAGCTCGAGCAGCCCGCGCGCGTGGCGACGCTCGTCCGCGACTTCGCAGCCGCCGCGCGGTAGCGCGCGCCGGAGCGCCTCCACGGCCACGATCGAGGACGTCCGCGCCGACCACTATCGGATCCCGTTGCCGGTGGTGCTGTCCGACAGCACGCACGGCGCGATCCCCGCGTTCGAGGTCGTCACCGTTCGCGTGCGCGACCGCGACGGCGCGGAGGGCGTCGGCTACACGTACACGGTGGGACGGGCGGGTGTCGCCGTGCACGCGCTGATCGCGCGGGATCTCGTCCCGCTCCTCGTCGGCCACGACGGCGACCGCGTCGAGCAGCTGTGGCAGACGATGTGGTGGGGACTCCACTACGGCGGACGCGGCGGCGCGCAGGCGCTCGCCATCTCGGCCGTCGACATCGCGCTCTGGGACCTCCGCGCCCGGCGCCACGCCACCCCGCTGTGGCGTCTGCTCGGCGGCTTCGATCCCCGCGTCCCGTGCTACGCGGGCGGCATCGACCTCGACTTCTCCCTCGACGCGCTGCTGCGCCAGACCGACGACAACCTCGCGCGCGGCTTTCGCGCCGTCAAGATGAAGGTCGGACGTCCGCGCCTGCGCGACGACGTGGAGCGCGTCGGCGCCATGCGTGCCCACCTCGGCCCGGACGTTGCCCTCATGGTCGACGCCAACATGCGATGGACGGTCGACGAGGCGATCCGCGCGGCGCGCGCGCTGCGCGAGCACGACCTCGTGTGGCTGGAAGAGCCGACGATTCCCGACGACGTGCCCGGACACGTCCGCATCGTGCGCGAGGGCGGCGTGCCGATCGCGGCGGGCGAGAACCTCCACACGCTGCACGAATTCCGCCAGCTCATCGCGGCGGGCGGGGTGACGTTTCCCGAGCCCGACGCGACGAACTGCGGCGGGGTCACCGTCTTCATGAAGGTGTGCCACCTGGCGGAGGCGTTCAATCTTCCCGTGACGTCGCACGGCGCGCACGATCTCACCGTGCACCTGCTCGCCGCGGCGCCGAACCGCTCGTATCTCGAGGCCCACGGATTCGGCGTCGACCGCTTCATCGCCGAGCCGCTCCGCATCGAGGACGGCGTCGCCGTGGCGCCCGAGCGGCCGGGCCACGGCATCACGTTCGACTGGGACGGACTGCAGAAGGTGCGCGCTACCTGAGGATGCGGGCGGCGTCCTCCACCGCGTCGGCCGCGCACATCCAGCAGACCGTGAGCACCGCGGCGCGGTCGCGGCTCGTGAGCGTGCGGAGCGCGCCGCACGGTTCCTTGCGGAGGTCGGCCAGCGTGTTGTCGTCGACCTGACCGGCCGGATTCTGCCGGCTCTGCTCCCACGCGGTCCGCGCCATCATGTAGTAGCGGAGCGCGCGCTCGAGATCCGGCACGCCGTCGCTCGGCGCGAGGCCGCCGCGCGGCACGCGTTCGACCTTCTTGCGCACGTCGGCGAGCCGCGCGGTGTACTCCGCGTAGGTGACGCCGCCACCCAGGAACTCGCGGAACTCCTGCAGCGCACCCAGCGCGTCGCGCGCCTCGGGGGCGCGGGCGGGCGTGGCGCGCGCGACCGGAGCGGCCGGCGTGGGGGGACGCGACGGCGTCGCCGCGGCGTCGGACGTCCCGGAGC
>JBKPPN010000339.1:0-6313 GCA_046733575.1 Candidatus Methylomirabilota bacterium
CCCCCTTCCGCCCATACAGGTCGCCTAGCTTACCATAAAGGGGCGTCACGACCGTCTGGGCGAGCAGGTAGGCGGTGACTACCCACGAGAGGTGCGCGAGCCCTCCGAGCTCGCCCACGATCGTCGGCAGCGCGGTGGCGACGATGGTCGAGTCGAGCGCCGCGAGGAGCATGACGAGGAGGAGGCCGCTGAAGACGACCAGAACCTGTCGGTGCGTGATGGGGGCGGGTGGTGCAGCAGGCGCGGCGGCGGCGGTCGTCACGTCAGGTTTCGCTCAGAGGCTCGTTGCGTGTCGTGCGCCCCTCGGGTCGGCGCGGGCGGCGAGCGATCGTGCCAAGGCAAGATCGGTGCTTCGCGTGCGCTGTCACCGTGGTAATGGGTTGCGGGCCAAGCTTCCCGATCTGTACGACGACTGAGCGTGGAGACTATGAGAGCATGGCGGGGAAGTATCTCAGTCGCGCTGATGGCGTCGGCGGCCACCGCCCGTGCCCAGGGCGGCGCGGCAGATTCCACCCGTCCGGTAGCGCTGCTCACGAGACGCGACCTCGCCATCGGCTCCGCGGCGGTCGCGGCGACCCTCGCGCTCCTGCCCGCCGACCGCGCGCTCGCCGAAGAGTTCCGCGACCCGGGTCCGCAGCGCAGTAGCCTGCTGAGAAGCGGCGCCAGGGTCTTCAACCGTGTTGGTGACCCCGGCACGCTGGTCGCCAGCGTCGCCGCCTTTGGAGCGGGAGAGTTGATCCACTCACCGCGCCTGACCGACCTCGGGCTGCACACGACCGAGGCGATCGTGCTGAGCGGCGCGGCGACGGGCCTGCTCAAGGGGGCGCTCGGGCGCCAGCGCCCATTCGTGGACGAGCGCGACGGCGACGACTTCGCCTTCGGCAGGGGATTCGGGAACGGCTCGCGCGCCTCCCTCCCGTCGGGCCACGCGACGGCGGCGTTCGCGGCGGCGGCGGCGATCATGGAGGAAACCCGCCACTGGTGGCCGCACGCGCCGCGAGTCGTCGGCCCCGTGCTCTACGGCGGCGCGGCCGCCGTGGGTCTGGCGCGCATGTACGACGACAAGCACTGGGCGAGCGACGTCGTCCTCGGCGCGGGCATCGGCTCGCTCTCGGGGCTCTCGGTGGTGCGCTACAACCACGAGCGTCCCCGAACGTGGGTCGATCTCCGGCTCGGGCTCGCGTCGATCGTGCCGACCGTGGCGCCGCTCCCCCGGGGCAGGGCACTCGTGTGGCAGTTGACGACGCGATGAGCGCGCTGCCGGGCACGCCACAGCCGGAGAGTGGCCGCTTCGCGCGGCTGCGCCGGTTCCTCGCGGCGCGACTCGACCCGAAGGCGTACCTCGGGCTCCACGCCACGGTCGGGCTCACCACGGCCTCGCTCGCGGTGTGGAGCTTTGGCGCCCTGCTCGAGGAGGTGCTCGACGACGCGACGCTCGTCCACTGGGACTTGGCGGCGGCCGCCTGGGTCCACGCGCACGCCACGCCGCTCGGACTGCAGGTCTTCGACGCGATTACGCAGCTCGGCTCGCCGACGGCGATGGGTGTTCTGGCCGTCGTCGGCTGCGTCGTACTCTGGCGGCAGCGCCACGGCACGTTGCTCACCACCTGGATCGCCGCGTTCGCCGGCGGCGCGCTGCTCGAGCTCGTCCTCAAGGCATCCGTGCACCGAACGCGTCCCGAGTACGGCTCGGCTTACCTGCATGGTCATTCGTACAGCTTCCCGAGCGGCCACGCGATGGGCGCCACGATCGGGTTCGGCATGCTCGCCCACCTGGCAGTGGAGCACTGGAGAACCCTGCGTGGGCGGCGTGGCCCCGCCTGGGCAATCGCCCTTGCCTGCGCCGTCCTCGTGGGGATCAGCCGCGTGTATCTGGGTGTGCACTACCCGAGCGACGTGGCCGGCGGGTGGGCGGCAGGGTCGGCGTGGCTGGCGGTCTGCGTGACGGGTGAGGGGATCGCGCGGCGGCATGCCGCGGAGCGCCCGGCGGGCAGCGCGGAAGACGCCTGACGCGGGCGGCGTCCGTCGGCTCGCGTCATGCTGCCGACAGCTCGTGGACGTATCGTTGACGGGCGCGCCTCACCGTGGTGCACAGGGCTCGCCTTCACGTGGAGGTCGAATGACGCGTCGCCATTGCATCGTCGCGCCGCTGTCGCCGCGGCCGCTCACCGCGCTGGGAGCCATGGTGGTCGCTGGCGTCCTCGCGCTCGCCCCGCCCTCGCCGGAGCGCCGCACGGCCCGAGGGGCGGTCACGCGGCAGGCGCCCCGCTACCACGTCGTACGCACCGACACGCTCGGCGGCGAGGGCGGCTGGGACTACGTGTTGTTCGATTCCGCGACCCGCCGCCTCTTCATCGGGCGGTCGAACCGCATCATGGTCGTCAGCGCTGACAGCGGGACGCTGCTCGGCGAGGTCCCCGGGCTCGTCGGCGCACACGGTGCCGCGCTCGCGCCGGGCACGGGGCACGGCTTCGCGACCTCGGGGCGCGACGGCTCGGTCGTGATGTTCGACAGCCGTACGCTCGAGGTGCTCGGCCGGATCCCGGCGGCCGACGACGCCGACGCCATCCTCTACGACCCCGCGTCGCGCCGCGTCTTCACCTTCAACGGCGACGCGCACTCCTCGACCGTGATCGACCCGGCGACGGGAAAACGCACCGGCACCATCCCGCTCGGCGCGAAGCCGGAGTTCGCGGTCGCTGACGGGCGAGAGAGGCTTTACGTCAACCTCGAGGACGCGGGCGCGGTGGCGGAAGTGGACTCGAAGCGCATGCGCGTGACGCGCCGCTGGCCCATCGCGCCGTGCGAGGAGCCCACAGGCCTCGCGATCGATCGCGAGCATCAGCGACTCTTCAGCGGCTGTCGCAACAGGATGATCGCCGTCTCCGACGCCGCCGCCGGCCGACTCGTCACCACCGTGCCCGCGGGCGCCGGCATCGACGGCAACGCCTTCGACCCGGGACCGCGCGACGCCTTCAGCGCCAACGGCGCCGACGGCACCCTCACGGTGGTGCACGAGGACTCGCCCACCCGGTTTCGGGTCGTGGAGACCGTCTCGACGGCTCGCGGCGCCCGCACGATGACGCTCGACCCCGCGCGCCACCGCATCTTCCTCGTGACGGCCCGCTTCGGCCCCGCGCCGTCAGAGTCCACCGCCGCGAACCCGCGCCGCCGCCCGCCGATCGTCCCGGGCTCGTTCGTGCTGCTCACGGTGGAGCGGCGTTAGGCGGAGCAAGGCGGCTCTCTGCTGTGGGCACTCGGCTCTCGGCTGCCGAGAGCCGTGAGCCGAGTGCCCTTACAGCCTCCACCCCCGCCCCCGCACCGCCACCAACAGAGTCGGCACCATATACAGTGTGATCGGGGTCGAGAGGGCGAGGCCCCCGATGACCGAGAGGGCCAGGGGGCGCTGCAGCTCGCTCCCTGCGCCGAGGCCGAGGGCGAGCGGGAGAAGGCCGAAGAGCGTGCAGAGCGTCGTCATGAGGATCGGCCGCAGCCGGACGCGCGCCGCCTCGCGGATCGCCGGCTCGAGCGCCAGGCCGCCGGTGAGCATGCGGTGGCGGGTGAAGTCGAGCAGGATGATCCCGTTCTTCACGATCAACCCCACGAGCAGGATCAATCCCATGAAGGAGGAGACGTTGAGCGCCGTCCCCGTCGCCAGGAGCAGCGCCAGCGCGCCCACGAACGACAGCGGGGCGACGAGCAGCACGATCAACGGCTCGACGAACGACTGGAACTGCACGACCATCACCGCGATCACGCTCGCGGCGGCGAGCGCGAGGACGAGGAGCAGCGCGCGAAACGCCTCCCGCTGGCTCGCGTACTGGCCGCCGACCTCGGCGCGCACGCCGGCCGGCGGCGGGTTCGCGGCGAGCACCCGCGTCACGTCCTGCATCACGTCGCCGAGCGCGCGCCCGCTCAGGTCGGCCGTCACGGCGATCATCTGCTGCTGGTTCTCGCGCCGCAGCTCGGCGCGCGTCTCCACCGGCTGAAACGAGGCGAGGCTCGCCAGCGGCACCGCGTCGCGCGTCGCGGCGCCCAGCACCGGCAGCGTCCCGATCCGGCGCGCGTCGAAGCGCACGGAGTCGGGGGCGCGGACGCGGATCCCCACCGCGCGGTCCTCGAGCCGGACCTCCCCCGCGCTCACCCCGAGCAGTGCACCGCCCGCCGCCGCGGCCACCTGCTCCGGCGTCAGCCCCACGCGGTTCGCTTCCGCCCCGTTCACCGTCATCGCGAGCTCCGCGCTCGGCTCGCTCACACCGTCGTAGAGGTCCTCGAGTCCCTCCACCCCCTCGAGCTTCGCGGCGAGCCGACGGCCGTACGCCTCGAGCGCGTCGAGGTCAGGCCCGAACAGCTTGATCTCCACCGGCCGCGCCGCGCCCGCGAGGTCGTTGATGACGTCCGACATGATCTGCATGAACTCGACGCGCATCCGCGGCACCGCGCGCTCGATCTTCGTCCGCACCTCGTCGATCACCTCGAACGTCGAGCGGTCACGCTCCCCCTCGGGCTTGAGCCGGACCACGACGTCCCCCCGGTTCTGCTCCGTCGCGAAGAAGCCGAGCTCCGCCCCCGTGCGCCGTGCCGTGCCGGTGATCTCGGGCGTCGCGGCGAGGATCCGCTCGGCGACGTGCACCTGCCGGTCCGTCTCGGCGAGTGCGGTACCGCCCGGCGTCCAGTAGTCGAGGATGAACGCCCCCTCGTCGATCTCCGGGAGGAAGCCCGTCGCGACCACGCGCTCTGCCGCAACCCCCCCGACAACGAGCACCGCGGCGGCGGCCACCATCCAGCGCGCGTGGTGCAGCGCGCCGCCGAGCGAGCGCTCATAGCGCGCGGCCAGGCCGTCGAGCACCCGGCCGACTCCTGCCAGGACGCCGCGCCCGGTCCCGTGCCCCTCCACGTCGCCCTGCTCGGCGTCGGCCGCCGTGAGGTACTGCTCGGCGAGCAGCGGGACAACCGTCAGCGCGAGCACGAGCGAGACCAGCACCGCGATCGTGAGCGTCACCGAGAGGGCGCGGAAGAACTGCCCCTCCACGCCCGTGAGCAGCCCGAGGGGGAGGAAGACGACGACCGTCGTGAGCGTCGAGGTCGTGACCGGCCAGACCAGCTCCTGCACGGCGTCGCGGATGGCCGCGTCGCGGTCGTTCGTCAGCCGCAGGTGGCGGATGATGTTCTCCGTGATCACCACCGCGTCGTCGATCACGAGGCCGGTCGCGATCGCCATCGCGCCGAGCGTCATCAGGTTGAACGTCTGCCCGACGCGCGACATCACAAAGACCGTGATCGCCATCGTGAGCGGGATCGCCGAGGCGCTGATCGCCGTGATCCGCCCGTGGCGGAGGAAGAGGAGGAGGATCACGACGGCGAGCGCCGCGCCGATCAGCATCGCGTCGCGCACCGAGGCCACCGCGTCGCGCACCAGCGCCGCCTGGTCGTACACCGCCTTCAGGCGCACCCCCGGTGGGAGCGTCGGGCCGAGCGCGCGGGCGATCCGCGCGACGCTGTCGGCGATCGCCACCGAGTTGCCGCCGAGCTGTCGCGAGACGCTGATGAGCGCGGCCGGCCGCCCGTCGCCGGCCATGATGCGGACATGGTCCTCCGTCCCCGCGACGACGCTCGCCAGGTCGCGCACGCGCAGCCCGCGCGCGACGACGAGATTCGCGACGTCGTCCGCGGTGTGTGCCTCGTGCGCCGTCACGATGAGGTACTGCCGGTAGTCCTGCGGCACGCGCCCGACCGCGCTCACCGTGGTCGCCTGCCGGATCGCCGACGCGAGGTCCTCGTACGTCATCCCCTGCGCCGCGAGGCGCGCCGGGTCTGCCACGACCTCGATCTCGCGCACCTCGCTCCCCTGCACGTTCACGCGCGCCACGCCCGGCACGCGGGCGAAGAGGGGGCGGATCTGGTAGCGCGCGACGTCGTAGAGCGTGGCCGCGTCGCCCCCCTCGAGGTTGTACGAGAGAATTGGGAAGAGCGAGGGCGTGAGCCGCTCGACCTCGACGTCGAGGCCGTCGGGGAGTTGCTGGCGTGCCTGGTTCACCCGCTCCTGCACCAGCTGAAGCGCGTACACCATGTCGGTGCCCGGCGCGAAGGTGACGTTCACCTCGCTCCCGCCACGGATCGAGCGCGACTGCACCCGCGTCACTCCGGGCACGACGCTCACCGCCTCCTCGATCGGCCGCGTCACGGCGAACATCACCTGCCGAGCGCCGAGCGCCGAGCCCTCGACGACGATCGAGATCCGCGAGAAGGAGAGCTCCGGGTAGATCGCGGACGGTAGCGCGAACGCCGTCCAGACGCCGGCCGCGCTCAGCAG
>JBKPPN010000340.1:0-4943 GCA_046733575.1 Candidatus Methylomirabilota bacterium
CTTGTACCCTTTGATCTGGACGTCCTTCTCTTCCATCAGGTTGAAGAGACCGACCTGCACCTTCTCGGTGAGATCGGGGAGCTCGTTGATGGCGAACACACCGCGGTTCGTGCGCGGGATGAGGCCGTAGTGGATCGTTTCCTCGTCGGCGAGGTAGCGGCCTTCGGCGACCTTGATGGGATCGACCTCGCCGACGAGGTCGGCCATCGACACGTCGGGCGTCGCGAGCTTCTCGCCGTAGCGATGATCGCGGTCGATCCACACGACGGGCAGCGCGTCGCCGTCGTCGAGCGCGCGGCGACGGCACGCGCGGCAGCGCGGCGCGACCGGATCGTCGTTGATGGCGCAGCCCTCGACGGCCGGCACCGCGGGATCGAGCAGGCCGACGAGGCCGCGGATGATGCGGCTCTTCCCCTGCCCGCGCTCGCCGAGGAAGACGATGTGATGTCCGGCGAGCACGGCGTTCTCGATCTCCGGGATGACGGTGTCGTCGTAGCCGATGATGCCGGGCAGGATCGGCTCGCCGGCCGCCAGGCGCGCGAGGAGATTGCGCCGCATCTCGGCGCGCACGGACTCGGGTCGATACCCCGACGCTTTCAGCGCGCCGAGCGTTCGCGGTCGATCGAATGCGTCCACGGCCACCTCGGGCGCGGATTATACGCACTCACCTCGCACCGTCCAGCCAGTCGAACGCGGGGCGCAGCGGCGAGCAGCTGTTCCCCGGCCTGGTCGGCTACGGCGACACCGTCATCCCCCAGGTCGTCAACGCCGCCCTCGCCGGCCACGACCTGCTGCTGCTCGGCCTGCGCGGCCAGGCCAAGACCCGCATGGCGCGCCTGCTCGTGGGCCTGCTCGACGAGTTCGTGCCCGTCATCGCGGGCTGCGAGATCAACGACGAGCCGCACGCCCCGATCTGCCAGGCGTGCCGCGACCGCGTGGCCGAGAAGGGCGAGGCCGTCGAGGTCGCGTGGCTGCCGCGCGACCGTCGCTACGGCGAGAAGCTCGCCACCCCGGACATCACCATCGCGGACCTCATCGGCGAGGTGGACCCGATCAAGGTCGCCGAGGGGCGGTACCTCGGGGACGAGCTCACGATCCACTACGGCCTGCTCCCCCGCACCAACCGCGGCATCTTCGCCATCAACGAGCTGCCGGATCTGGCCGAGCGAATCCAGGTCGGACTGCTGAACATCATGGAAGAGAGGGACGTGCAGATCCGTGGCTACAAGGTGCGGCTGCCGCTCGATCTCTACGTGGTGGCGAGCGCGAACCCCGAGGATTACACCAATCGCGGGCGCATCATCACCCCGCTCAAGGACCGCTTCGGCTCGCAGATCCGCACGCACTATCCGCGCCGGCTGGAGCACGAGATCAGCATCATGGAGTCGGAGCGGACGAGCTTCGACGCCGACGGCCTGGCCGTCACCAGTCCCGACTACATGAAGCAGATCCTGGCCGAGCTGACGCACCTGGCGCGCAAGTCGAACGAGATCAGTCAGCGCTCGGGCGTGTCGGTGCGGGTGACGATTTGCAATTACGAGAACGTGATGTCGAACGCGCTCAAGCGCGCCATCCGTCTCGGCGAGAGCCACGTCGCGCCGCGCGTGAGCGATCTCGGCGCCATCGTGGCCTCGACGAGCGGCAAGATCGAGCTGGAGACCCTGGGCGACACGACCGAGGAGAAGATCCTCGCGCGGCTGGCCGCCAAGGCCCTCCAGAACGTCTTCGCGCGGTACTTCTCGGGTGGCGAGCTCGACCCCGTGGTGACCGCCTTCCAGAACGGGCTCGGGCTCGAGGTGTCGGATCTGATGTCCTCCGAGGAGTACGTGCGTCAGCTGGCCAAGGTGCCGGCGCTCGCGACGGCGGTGAAGAAGCTCGGCGCCACCGAGCCGGCCACGATGGCGGCGGGGATGGAGTTCGTCCTCGAGGGCCTGCATCTCGGCAAGAAGCTCAACAAGGACGTCAAGTCCGGCGCCATGCGCTACCGGAGCGCGAACTGACGATGCGCTACCGTTACTCGCGCTGGGACGGCACGCAGAAATTCGACGAGCTCAACGCTGACGATCTGCTGAAATCGATGGCCGACGACCTGCTCGCCGACGGCGACCTCGAGAGCGCGCTGCGTCGTATGTTCCACCGCGGCATGCGGCTGCCCCAGGGCGGCCAGAGCGCGGGCCTCCAGGACCTGCTGCAGCAGCTCCGGCGGCGGCGTCAGCAGCAGCTCGATCGCTACGACCTCGGCTCCGCGCTCGACGACATCAAGAAGAAGCTGGACGAGATCGTGGCGAAGGAGCGCGGCGGCATCAAGGAGCGCATCAGCCACGAGGGCGAGCGCGCGCGCAAGCTCGGCGAGCTCGACGCGCTCCCTCCGGACGCGCCGGGCAAGATCAAGCAGCTCCAGGACTACCGCTTCACCGATCCCGACGCGCGCCGCATGTTCGACGAGCTGATGAAGCAGCTCCAGGAGCAGATGCTGAAGCCGTTCATGAAGAACATGCAGCAGGCCCTGGGCAACATGACGCCCGAGGATCTCGCCCGCATGCGCGAGATGATGCGCGACCTGAACCAGATGCTGCGCGATCGTCTCGAGGGCAACGAGCCCGACTTCCAGAAGTTCAAGGACAAGTGGGGCCAGAACTTTCCCGGCGTCGAGAACCTGGATCAGCTCCTGGACCAGATCGGCACCCAGATGGCCCAGATGCAGTCGCTGATGCAGAGCCTGTCGCCCGGCCAGCGCCGCGAGCTCGAGGACATGATGCGCTCGCTCTTCATGAAGGACGAGCGCCTCGAGGCCGAGATGCGCCGGCTCGGCGAGAGCCTGTCCGAGCTCCTGCCCCTCGATGAGATGGCGCGGCGCTACGACTTCCGCGGCGACCAGGACGTCTCCCTGCAGGACGCCATGAAGCTGATGGACGACCTGCAGCAGATGGAGCAGCTCGAGCGTCAGCTCCGCGGCGTGAAGGATGCGGGCGACCTCGCGGACGTCAACCGCGAGCAGGTCGAGCGACTCCTCGGCGAGCAGTCCGCGCGCGATCTCGAGCAGCTCCAGGAGCTGACGCGCAAGCTGGAGGAGGCGGGCTATCTCGAGCGTCGCGGCGACGAGCTGCGCCTCACCGCGCGCGCCATCCGCAAGATCGGCGACAAGGCGCTCCACGACGTCTTCCAGCACCTGAAGAAGGACCGCTTCGGCCGCCACGCCGTCGAGCGGCGCGGGGCGGGGGGCGATCGCACCGACGACGCGAAGCCCTACGAGTTCGGCGATCCGTTCCTGCTCGACCTGCGCGAGACGCTGATGAACGCCGTCGAGCGCAACGGCGCGGGCACGCCGATCCGGCTGAGCCCGTCGGACTTCGAGGTCTTCCGGACCGAGCTGTCCACCCAGGCGTCGACGGTGGTCATGCTCGACATGAGCCGGTCGATGCTGAACAACGGCTACTACCTGCCCGCCAAGAAGGTGGCCCTCGCGCTGACGTCGCTCATCCGGGGCCAGTTCCCGCGCGACAGCCTGCACATCGTGGGGTTCTCGCTCTACGCGCGCGAGTTCACGGCGGAGTCGCTGCCCACGCTGTCGTGGACGGAGTGGAACGTCGGGACGAACATGCACGCGGGCTTCCAGCTCGCGCGCCGGCTGCTCGCGCGCGGACGCGGCGGCAACCGGCAGATCCTCATGATCACCGACGGCGAGCCGACCGCGCACATGGAGGGCCTGGAGGCCGAGTTCTCGTACCCGCCCACACGTCGGACCATCGAGGAGACCCTGAAGGAAGTGCAGCGCTGCACGCGCGATGGCATCATCATCAATACGTTCATGCTCGAGCGCAGTCAGTACCTGATGGCGTTCGTGGAGCAGATGACGCGGATCAATCGCGGCCGCGCGTTCTTCTCCGGCGCGGAGCGCCTCGGCGAGTACCTCCTCGTCGACTACGTCAGCAGCAAGCGCCGACGGGTGTCATAGCCATGTCCCTCTTCGACCTCCGGACCTCCCTCGACGCCGAGCCGTTCCCGTTCACGTCGGAGCTGAGCCTCGTCCCGCTCCTCGACTTCTGGACGCGCGACGTGGCGGGCGCGCGCTCGATGCGGTCGGAGGTCGGGCGCATGGTGCAGCGCGAGCTGGCCTGGGTGCCCGAGCTCACCGGGCCGATCGACGACGTGTGGGTGCTGACGCGGCACCACGACCTCGTGGCCCTCCTCATGTCGGTCGTCTTCCCGCCCGTCTTCTGGAACCAGGACCACTGCGCGGTGATGGTGCCGTTCCAGCTCCGCAGCGTGTACCAGTCGCCCGCGTTCGAGCGGATGCTGATGAGCGAGGACGGCTACCTGCAGGGGCGGACGCCGTACGACGGTCACGGCGTGGCCACGCT
The DNA here is from genome assembly GCA_046733575.1 of Candidatus Methylomirabilota bacterium. GTDB lineage: Bacteria > Methylomirabilota > Methylomirabilia > Rokubacteriales > CSP1-6 > JBKPPN01. The sequence goes on from JBKPPN010000340.1 coordinate 4,362, forward strand.
CCGCACCACGCTGGCCTACACGCTGATCCTGCGGCAGGTCTACGGCATCGAGGTCGACATCGATCCGCGCATCGTGGTGACGGGGACGGACCCGGACACGGGCCTCGATCGTCACTTCAAGGCGCACTTCGAGTACCGCTTCATCGAGGTGGTGCCGCAGGGACCGCCGCCGGTGCTGGACGAGGAGACGCGCCGCCGCGCGCCGTCGCTCATCGGCGACCTCGACGCCCTGACCAGGCTCCTGCCTCCCGAGCGCTTTCACTTCCGGGGCTTCACGGTCTTCAAGGGCGTCGACGTCACCGACGCCGAGGTGCTGTCGTCCATCAAGCGCGATCTGATCGACAAGGAGTCGATCATCTCGAACGCGCAGTTCCTGAGCCTGCAGGCCAAGCTGCGCACGCTCTTCCGGCTCCCCGAGCTGGGCTTCGGCCTGGCCGCCGTCGACGGCGACCAGGTGCTGCTCCTCAACTCGACGGGGCGCGTGGAGCACGACTGCATCTACGCCGACTCCGTGCACCACAAGACGTCGGACTTCGTCGGCTCCGTCTACATGGACGCGGTGCAGAGCGGTCGGCCCACCGT
>JBKPPN010000341.1:0-2946 GCA_046733575.1 Candidatus Methylomirabilota bacterium
GTTGGTGAAGTGACCCTCGGCCCGCGGCCGCGGCGCGGGTCCGGGGACCGCGGCTTCAGACCCGAGACCCCAGACCCGACATCGCCGAGAGCCGAGAGCCGAGAGCCGAGAGCCGCCCTTCTACGCCGCCACCGCCCGAGCTTCCTCGCGCAGGCTCTCCCCCGTCTCGGGGTCGAAGAGGTGCACGTGCTCGGCGTCGATCGCGAGCAGGGCGTCGCGCCCGGGCTGGGGGCCGCCGCTGCCGCCGGCGCCGCGCGCCGTGAACTCGTGGTCCCCGGCGCACGCGAACAGGAACGTCTCGCTGCCGAGCGGCTCGCTCGACTCGATGCGCGCGCGGAAGACGCGCCCGTCCCCGCTCGGCGTGCCGACCCCCACGTTAGGCGCGACGGCCGCCGCCGCGCCGTCGGCCAGGTGGACGTGCTCGGGACGTATACCGAGGATCACGGGCCGCTCGGCGCCGCGCCTGTCGAGGGCGTGCGCGAAGGACGCGGGGAGGGCGACGTCGAAGGCGCCTCCCGCGGCGCGGAAGCGCAGCGCGCCGCCCGCGTCGTCGGCCCGTACCTCCCCCGGGAAGAAGTTCATCGCCGGGCTGCCGATGAAGCCGGCCACGAAGCGGTTCGCAGGGCGCTCGTACAGCGTGAGCGGTGCGTCCACCTGCATCACGCGTCCCGCGTTCATGACCACGATCCGGTCGCCGAGCGTCATCGCCTCGACCTGGTCGTGCGTGACGTAGATCATCGTCACGCCGAGCTGCCGGTGCAGGCGCGCGATCTCGCGCCGCATCTGGACGCGCATCTTCGCGTCGAGGTTCGAGAGCGGCTCGTCGAAGAGGAAGACCTGCGGCTGCCGCACCATCGCGCGCCCGACCGCCACCCGCTGCCGCTGCCCGCCCGACATCTCGCGCGGCTTGCGGGTGAGCAGCGGCTCGATGCCGAGGATCCCCGCCGCGTCGCGCACCCGCGCGTCGATCTCGGCGCGCGGCATTTTGCGCAGCTTGAGCGCGTAAGCGAGGTTCTCGTACGTCGTCATGTGCGGGTAGAGCGCGTAGTTCTGGAACACCATCGCGATGTCGCGCTCCTTGGCCGGCACGTCGTTGACGACGCGGCCGCCGATCAGCAGCCGCCCGCCCGAGATCGACTCTAGCCCCGCGATCATGCGCAGCGTCGTACTCTTCCCGCATCCCGACGGGCCCACGAGCACGACGAATTCGCCGTCCGCGATCTCGAGGTCCACGCCATGCACTGCCACCTGCTCGCGCCCGCCCGCCAGGTACACCTTGCGGACACCTTCCAGCGTCACGCTCGCCATGGTATCCGGTCGCCAGTATGAGTGATTCGATCCGCTTCCCCGACGGCTTTCTCTGGGGGGCGGCGACGTCCGCCTACCAGATCGAGGGCTCGCCGCTCGCCGACGGCGCCGGCCCCAGCATCTGGCATCGCTTCTCGCACACCCCCGGGCTCACCGCCAACAACGACACCGGCGACGTCGCGTGCGACCACTACCGCCGCTGGGAGAGCGACGTCGCCCTCATGCAGGAGCTGGGACTCAACGCCTACCGCTTCAGCGTCGCCTGGGGGCGCGTTCTCCCCGCGGGGCGCGGCGCCGTCAACCGCGCCGGCCTCGCCTTCTACGAGCGGCTCGTGGACGCCCTCCTCGCGCGCGGCATCACGCCCAACGTCACCCTCTACCACTGGGACCTGCCGGCCGCGCTCGACGACCGCGGCGGCTGGCTCAACCCCGACGTCGCCGACTGGTTCGCCGACTACGCGCGCGTCATGTTCCGCGCCCTCGGCGATCGGGTGCCGATGTGGGTGACGCTCAACGAGCCGTGGGTCGTCGCGCACAACGGCTACCTCGAGGGACTCCTCGCGCCCGGCCACCGGAACCTCTTCGAGATGCCGGTCGTCACGCACAACCTCATGCGCGCCCACGGCGCCGCGGTGCAGGCGTACCGCGCCGAGGCGGGGCAGCGAATCGGGCTGGTCGTGAACCTCGAGCCCAAGTACCCGGCCACCGACCGCCCCGAGGACGCCGCCGCCGCACAGCGCGCCGACGCCTACATGAACCGGCAGTACCTCGACCCCGCGCTCCTCGGCGCCTACCCCGAGGCGATGCCGGAGATCTTCGGCGAGGCCTGGCCGCACTTCCCCGACGACGAACTGCGGCTCATCAAACAGCCGATCGACTTCGTCGGCGTCAACTACTACACGCGCAGCGTCACGGCGCACGACGCGCTCCTGCTTCCGCTGCGCGCCAGGGGCGTCAGGCAGCCGCACCGCACCTACACGGAGACGGGCTGGGAGGTCTTCCCGGAGGGCCTCACGCGCGTCCTCGTCTGGGTGACGGAGCGCTACGGCCGCGTCCCGCTCTACGTCACCGAGAACGGCGCCGCCTTCTATGACCCGCCGAAGGCGATTCACGGGCGCGTCGAGGACCCGCTCCGCGTCGACTACTACCGGCAGCACCTCCGCGCCGTGCACGACGCGGTGCGCCAGGGCGCCGACGTGCGCGGCTACTTCGCCTGGTCGCTGCTCGACAACTTCGAGTGGAGCCTCGGCTACGCGAAGCGCTTCGGACTCGTGCACGTCGACTACGAGACCCAGAAGCGCACGCCGAAGTCGAGCGCGACGTACTACGCGGAAGTCATCCGGAGCAACGGCGCCGTGCTCGGCTCTCGGCCCTCGGCCCTCGGCCCTCGGCTGAAGCCTCAGGACGCTCCGCTCACGGGGGCTTCCTGAGGCAGTGGCCGAGAGCCGAGAGCCGAGAGCCGAGAGCACCTGAATCACCGGTACCGGAACACCACCACCGCCGGCAGCCGCCGCACCACCACCTCCGCGGCGTCGCCGGCCGGCGACGACTGCGCGCCCCCGTCCACCGTCGTCGCGCGCGGCGCCTCGGCGCGCGGGGAGCGCACGACGATGCCGCCCGGCGGCACCCGCATCCGCC
>JBKPPN010000342.1:0-6246 GCA_046733575.1 Candidatus Methylomirabilota bacterium
GCCTCGGGCTACTCGCCCGTGCTGCCCGCGCACGTGCCGCTCGCCGAGCTGCGCGGACGTTGCATGGGGACGGGCCCGTTCCGCATGAAGGACTACCAGCGCAATCAGTTCATCGTCATGGAGCGCAATCCCGATTACTTCGTCCCCGGGCGCCCGTATCTCGACGGCATCCGCTACACGATCACGACCGAGCGCAGCACGCGACTCGCCGCGCTCCAGTCCGGTCAGCTCGACATCTCCATGCCGCTCGAGATCACGAAGCCCATGGCCGACCAGCTCAGGAAGAACGCACCGAGCCTGGTCGTGCTGGTGGCGGGCCAGAACGGCAGCGACAACGTCGTGCTCAATCACAAGAAGCCGCCCTTCGACAACCCGACGATCCGGCGCGCCGTCAATCACGCCCTCGACCGACACGCCGCCGTGCAGGGCCTGCGTCAGGGCGGCGCCATGGTGGGCGCGGCGCTGATGCCGAAGCCGTACGGGGTGTGGGGGCTCGGCGAGAAGGCGCTGGCCGGGCTCGCCGGCTTCCGCGACCCCGCGAAGGACAAGGCGGAGGCGAAGCGGCTGCTCGCCTCGGCGGGCTACGGGCCGGGGAAGCGGCTCCGCGTGGAGCTCGTCACGCGGTCCTTCGGCGTCTACGTCGACCTCGCGTCGTTCGTCTCCGACCACCTGCACCAGGTCGGCATCGACGCACCCGTCAAGCTCATCGAGAGCGCGCAGTGGTTCCCGACGCTGGCGCGACGCGAGTTCCAGATCGGCGCCAACCTCACCGCGGGCGGGGTGGACGAGCCCGACATCCTGTTCTACGAGAACTACAAGTGCGGCTCGCCGCGCAACTACACCGACTACTGCAACGAGGAGGTCGACCGCCTCATCGAGCAGCAGTCGCAGGAGCTCAACGTCGACAAGCGCCACAAGCTCGTGGCCGAGATCCAGCGCCGCCTGGAGGCCGACGTGGCGCGGCCGATCCTCACCTGGCGCAACGAGTACTTCGTCGAGTGGCCTCACGTGAAGAACCTGGTGCCCCACCACTCGCTCTACAACTACGGCCGGATGCAAGAGGTGTGGCTCGACAGGTGAGGCCAGGTCCCGCCTCCCACACCTACTTCTCGCAGCGGCTGCGCCTGCACTACGTCGACTGGGGCAATCGCGACGCGCCGCCGCTCTTGCTCCTGCACGGCGGGCGCGATCACTGTCGCAACTGGGACTGGGTGGCGGAGGCATTGCGCGACGAGTGGCACGTCGTCGCGCCGGACCTGCGCGGACACGGCGACAGTCAGTGGTCACCGGACGGCAGCTACTGGATGGCGGGCTACATCTACGACGTCGCCCAGCTCGTGCACCAGCAGGCCCTCGCGCCGGTGACGATCATCGCCCACTCGCTGGGCGGCGTGATCGCGCTCCGCTACGCCGGCATCTATCCCGACGCGGTGAAGCAGCTCGTGGCCATCGAGGGACTCGGCCCGCCGCCCGCGCGCCTGAAGGAGCGCGAGAAGGACATCGCCACGCGGATGGACGAGTGGATCCGCGAGCAGCGCGGGCTCTCCGGCCGTCTGCCGCGCAAGTACGCCTCCATCGAGGACGCCTTCAAGCGCATGCAGGAGGAGAACCCGCACCTCACGGCGGAGCAGGCGCGCCACCTCACCGTGCACGGCGTGAACCAGAACGAGGACGGCACGTACTCCTGGAAGTTCGACAACTACGTCCGCGCGTGGGCGCCCTACGACATGCGCGGCCGCGACATCCAGCTCCTGTGGTCGCGCATCGCGTGCCCGACCCTGCTCATGTACGGCACGGAGAGCTGGGCCGGCAATCCCGAGGACGACGGCCGCGCGCGACACTTCCGCCACGTCCGCGTGGCCGGCGTGGAGCGCGCGGGCCACTGGCTGCACCACGACCGTCTCGACGAGTTCCTGCGCATCGTGCGCGGCTTTCTCGCCGAGTGAGGAGGCGCGGATGAAGGTCGCCACCTGGCGCGGCGAGGATCGGTTCAGCCTCGACGAGGTCCCCGATCCCGTGGCGGGTCCCGGCGAGGTCGTCGTCGACGTGCAGGCCGCCGGCATCTGCGGCACCGACATTCACGCCACGCAGGGCCTCTTCCCGTGGTCGCCGCCGATGGTGATGGGTCACGAGTACACCGGCATCGTGCGCGACGTCGGCCGCGGCGTGAGCCGCCGTCTCGTCGGTCGCCTCGTGGGCTGCGAGCCGTCGTACGGCTGCGGCCGCTGCGTGGCGTGCCGGGAAGGCCGCGTGACCCAGTGCCCCGACATCACGCGCGTGGGCGGCTTCGCCGAGCGCGCCTGCCTGCCCGTCGCATGCGTTCATCCGCTGCCGAGCGGGCTCGACGCGGTGACCGCCACGCTCACCGAGCCCGCGGCGTGCTGCCTGGCCGGACTGGAGAGCTTCCGCATGCCGCGCGACGCCACCGTCGTCGTCATCGGCGGCGGCGTGATGGGACTGCTCACGATGGCGCTGGCGCGACGTCGCGGCGCGCGCCGGCTCGTCCTGTCCGACCCGATCGCCGAGCGCCGCGATGCGGCGAAGCGGCTGGGCGCTCGGGTCGTGATCGATCCCACGCGCGAGGACCTGCACGACCGCGTGATGGCACTGACGCGTGGACGCGGCGCCGAGGTCGTGTGCGAGGCCGTCGGCAAGCCCGACCTCGTCGCCGCGGCGCTCCCGCTCACGCGCGCGGGCGGCGTCCTGCAGCTCGTGGGCGTGAACCCGAAGTCGGCGCCGTTTCCGTTCGACCTCTGGGACCTGCACCGGCGCGAGATCAAGATCGGCGGCGTGATCGGCCGCGGCACCGCGTATCGTCGCGCGCTGCCGCTCATGCCGAAGCTCGGCGTCAAGCGCCTCATCACCGCGCGCTTCCCCCTCGACCGCATCGCCGAGGCCTTCGCGCACGCCGCCGCGGGTCGCGGCGTGAAGACCGTCATCACGCCCGCGACGGCCTGACGCCGCTAGCTCGCGGCCTGAGCGGTCATGGTGTGCGCCCACGCCACCGCTTCGCGATAGAGCGCGGAGCTCTTGCTCTGCGGGATGCCGAGCGCGGTCGCTGGCGTGGCCATCCCGTCCCAGTCGGCCCGCTCGTGCGCGACGGCAAGGTCGTAGACGAGACGTAGCGGTGAGCCGTCGCCGAGCAGGGCCTCGGTCACCCGTGGACTCAGGGAGAGACCGCTCAGGATCTCGGGCAACGGCCGACCGACGATCGCATCGAGCAGCGAGAACATCCCGGTGAGGAAGGCGTCGGCCGCGTCGGCTGCCGTCGATGCGACGGATGCCAGCAGCTCGCAGAACTTCCCTCGCGTCACGGCCAGCGTGGTCAGCTCCGCGGGTTTGTCGCGGCCCATGGTGCTGAGGGCGAGGATCGAGGCCCACGCCTTGATCCGTTCCTCGCCGACCTGAAGCAGCGCTTCCATCAGCGATTCGATCTGCCGGGCGCGCGCGAACAGCGCCGAGTTGACGTACCGCAGCAGCTTGTAGGAGAGGCCGACGTCGGCCTTGATGATCTCCTCGAGCTGCCGGGCGGAGCGGGTCGGGCGATGAAGCTCCGCGAGCAGCCGAAGGTAGTGCAGCTTGATGGTCGGCACGTCGCGGGCGGGCACGATCACGGGGCGGCAGAAGAAGTAGCCCTGGAAGTACTCGTAGCCCGCCTCGCGCGCGAAGAGCAGCGCTTCGGGCGTCTCCACCTTCTCGGCGAGGAACGTCAGTCCAGGCCGACGTAGCCGCTCGATGACGGCGCGCTGCTCGGCCGGCGACGTGCTGAGGACGTCCACCTTGATGATGTCGGCAAGGTCGACGAGGCGGCGGCGCCGATCATCCCCGTCGTCGACGAAGTCGTCGAGGGCGAGCCGGTAGCCCCGGCGCTTCAACGTCGTACACGCAGCCAGGACGTCGGAGTCGGGAACCACCGTCTCGAGCAGCTCGAGGACCGTGCGGTCCGGGGGCAGCACGAGCGCGGCGCCGTCGATCACGATGTCGCGGGTGACGTTGACGAACGCGCGCTTGGCGGAGACCAGTGCGTCGAGCCCGTGGACGGAGACGGCGTTGGTGATGACGCGCGACGAAGCGGCGGTGCCGTCGACGGCGTCGTACGCGTTGGCGAGACCCGAGCGAAAGAGCAGCTCGTAACCGAAGACCCGCTGCCGGACGTCGAGGATCGGCTGACGGGCGACGAAGACGGAGTCGCCGTCAACGTGAGCCGGGTCGGCGCCTCCCGCCACCGCGGTGGTGGACGTGGAGGCGCCAGGCCCGGCCCCGGCGCGACGATCGTTACCCACACATCAGTATTCGGCATGGCTTCCACGTATCCCAATAGGTTTTAGCCATGATTGCCCGCCCGGCGCTTCTGCTGCGTCGCCTCCAGCTCGCGGCCGAAGCCCATGGCCCCGAACAGCTCGATGGCGCGCTGGAACGCCCGCTCCGCGTCGGCCCGGCGGGCCTTCGCGCGGTGCAGCTCACCGAGCGCAACGAAGGTCCGCGCGAGATCCGGACGATAGCCGTGCTCGGCCAGCGTCGCGGCGCTGCGCTCGAGACGCTCGACGGCGGCGTCGACGTCACCGGTGCGGGCCAGCACCAGCCCGTGCACGCGATCGGCCACGCCGCGCGACGGGAACCACGCCAGGCCTTCCAGCGGGCCGACGCGGCGGATGAGGTCGTCGTACTGCGCGAGATGGCGGAGCGCCTCGTCCGTCTGCTCCAGTCGCGCCTCCGTCTCGGCCGTCCACAGCAGCGCGCCGGGGAGAAAGAGGTTGCCCGTCTTCTGCGCGACGGCGAGCGTGGCCTGGAATCCGGAGAGCGCGCGCGGCAGGTCGCCGACCAGGAAGTACGCCTGCGCGAGCAGGTAGCGCCCAATCGTGGTGTAGATGTGACTCGCCACGCCCTCCGCCGCGGCGAGGCTCTCGCGGAGCAGATCGAGCCCGACGTCGGCCTCCCAGTCGCCCCGCACCACGTGCGACAGTCCGACCGATCCCTTCGTCAGCTCCATCTGTACGGTGTCGCTGCCCTCGGGAAACGCCCGCGCGATCCGCTGGGCGCGATCGAGATAGCTCGTGGCGACGTCCCACTCGCCGAGCTGGAAGAGATGGATGAGCCACAGGAAGTGCGCGTTGTGGAGGTCCCAGAAGATGACGTGGGGGACCGCGTCCTCCGCGAGGGCGAGCCCGGTGCGGTGGTACTCGAGGGCGGTGCGGCGCCGCACGCCGACGTCGTCCGAGACCGAGCGACAGCTCTGCCCGAGGCCCCAGTAGACCTGCCGCATGTCGCGGACGCGATCCAGGCGCTCGCAGATGGCCAGACACTCGCGCTGGTGCGCGAACGCGCCGTCGAGGTCCATCTGGTCGTAGAGGTACCAGCCGAGCTTGAAGTGGATCTGGGCGAGGCGCGGAAGATCGGAGAGCCGCTCGGCGATGGCGCGCGAGTCGTCGAGGATCCGGCGTCCCGCGTCGTAGTCGCCGCGGAACCACATCATGTCGGCCTGACCGAGCGCGAGGTCCACGCGCTCCCGCTCGCGCGCCTCGGTGCGCGGAAGCGCCTGCAGGCACGCGATGACCGCGTCGTAGTAGCGCGATGCCTCTTCCGGTGCGAACCGTGCCGACGCCTTCTGGGCCGCGCGCGTGAGGTACACCACCGCCTTCTCCTTGTTGCGGCCCTGCTCGTAGTGGTACGCGAGGAGCTCCGCCTTCTCGTCCAGGCGGGCGGCGTAGGTGAACTCCAGCACGGTGGCGATGCGCTCGTGCGCGCTACGCCGGCGTTCCGCCGGCAGGCTGCGGTACGCGACCTCCTGGGTCAGCGCGTGCTTGAATGTGTACTCGAGATCCGGGAAGAGCTGCGTCTCGTAGAGGAACTCCGCCGCCTGCAGCGTGTCGAGCGTCGACCGCAAGGCGGGCTCGGGCATCTCGAGGAGCGCCTGGAGCAGCGTGAACGACACGTCCTTGCCGATGACCGCCGCGCTCTGCAGCACGCGCTTGTCCTCGGGCGCCAGCCGATCGATGCGCGCGGCGAGCAGGGCCTGCGCCGTGGCCGGGATCTGGAATGTCGACGCCGTCCTGGCGAGACGGTACGCGCCGCGTTCGCCGTCGAGCACGCCACTCTGGACGAGCGCCCGCACGGTTTCTTCCAGGAAGAACGGGTTGCCGTCGGTCTGCTCCACGATGCGCCGCTTGAGCGCGGCCAGCGCGGCGTCGCCGCCGAGCAGCTCGTCGAGCAGCACCTCGGCGCGCGCCGGTGGGAGCGGCTCGATCG
>JBKPPN010000343.1:0-17137 GCA_046733575.1 Candidatus Methylomirabilota bacterium
TCTGACCGTGAAGGGAGGCAGCATGCGTCGCGTGTCGGTGGTGGGTGTCGTGTTCCTCGCCGGGTGTGCGTCCGCCACCACGTCCACGCCCTGGTCGGCGACGGCCGACCTGCGGACCGCGACGGGGCAGAGCGTCGGCCAGACGGTGCCCGAGCAGCTGCGCCTCGACCTCGATCTCGAGAAGGCCGCCATCAAGCGACTCAACACCGGCATCGAGACGTGCCGGGGGCTGGGCGACAACGGCAGCCGGGAGCTCCTGGAGGACATCCTGGAGGGCGAGGAGGCCCACGCCAACTGGATCGAGGCCCAGCTCGCGCTCATCGCCCAGGTCGGCGAGGCGAACTACCTGGCGCAGCAGATCGTCGAGTCCTGATCCCGTCGCGCGGGTCGATGCTGCTCGATCTCTGACCGTGAAGGGAGGCAGCATGCGCCGCGTGTCGGTGGTGGGTGTCGTGTTCCTCGCCGGGTGTGCGTCCGCCGCCACGTCGACGCCCTCGTCGGCGACGGCCGACCTGCGGACCGCGACGGGGCAGAGCGTCGGCCGCGCCGTGTTCACACCCAGCGGCGCCGGTGTGCACATCGTCGTCGACGTGCACGGACTCCCGCCGGGCCCCAAGGGCGTTCACATCCACGAGACGGGCGCCTGCACGCCGCCTGCGTTCACGTCGGCGGGCGGCCACTTCAATCCGGACGGACGTCAGCACGGCAGCGAGAACCCGCAGGGCTCGCACGCGGGCGACCTGCCGAACCTCGTCGTGGCGGCGGACGGCAGCGGACACCTCGTCGTCACGACCGATCGCGTCGCGCTCGGCTCACGTCGCACGTCGCTGTTCGACGCCGACGGCAGCGCGCTGATCGTCCACAGCGGCCCCGACGACCTGAAAACGGATCCCACCGGGAACAGCGGCGGTCGGATCGCCTGCGGCGTGATCACCGCCACGCCCGCCGCGTCCGGCTCGGATTCGCGTCCCACGCCGCGCGCGGGCTACTGAGGCTCAGTACCCTCGTCGGCGATCGACGCGGTAGCGCAGCGGTCGACCCGTCACGTAGCGGCGCAGGTTGTCGTTGAACACGGGCGAGATCTCCTCGACCGTGCTCGGCCCGGAGATGTGCGGGGTGATCACGGCATTGGGGAGCTTCCAGAGCGGATGCTCCACCGGGAGTGGCTCGGTCGTGAAGACGTCGAGGATCGCGCCCGCGATGACATTCGTCTCCAGCGCGCGGACGAGGGCCGGCTCGTCGACGACCGCGCCGCGCGCGATGTTGATGAGCCACGCCGTCCGCTTCATGGCGCCGAGCGCCCGGGCGTCGATCAGACCGCGCGTGGCTGGCGTGAGAGGGACCAGGACCACGACGAAGTCGGCGGCGGCGAGGGCGGCGGCGAGGCGCCGCGTCGGGTGCACCCGGTCGACGCCCGGAACGGCGCGACCCGTCGTGTTCACGCCTTCCACGCGACAGCCGAGCGCCTTGAGCGTCCGGGCCACGACGCGGCCGATGTCGCCCACGCCGAGGAGGAGGACGGTGCGGCCGCGCAGTCGCGTGGGCAGCTCGTGCGCGATCCAGCGACGCTCGGTCTGCGCCTCGCGGTAGGTCGCCATGCGCTGGGTGACCCAGAGACACCAGCCCGCGACGTACTCCGCCATCCACGGTCCGAAGATCCCCGGCGCGCGCGTGATGGCGACGCGCTCGGGAACGGGCGCGCTCAGCACCCAGTCCACGCCCGCGCCCATCGCCTGGAGCCAGCGGAGACGCGTGGCGTGCGCGTAGAGCTCGGGCGGCATCTTCCATGTGTAGAGCACGTCGACGTCCCCGATCACGGCGCGCGCGGCGTCGACGCTGTCCACGGTGTGCACCGTCACGCCGCGTGGGGCGCGGATGAGGGCGGCGTACGACTTGGCCTCGGACGAGTGATAGACCAGAATCGAGTGATGCGCGCGAGTGCCACGAGCCATCCAGCTCCTCCCGACCCGAGGGTACCGTGATCGACGTCGACGGCGCCTACGATCTGCACGTGCACTCCGCGCCCGATCTCTTTCCGCGCATTGCGGATGACGTGGCGATGGTGACGGACGCCGCGCGCCACGGGTTCGCCGGGGTGGTGATGAAGAACCACTTCGAGGGGACGGCCTCGCGAGCCGCGCTCGCGGGTCGCCATGCGAACGGCATGAAGGTGTACGGCGGCCTCGTGCTGAACCGCTACGTCGGCGGCGTGAATCCCCGCGCGGTGGAGGCGGCGCTCGCGCTCGGCGCCCGGGTGGTGTGGATGCCCACGCTCGACGCGGCCTGTCACCGCGCCGCGTTCGGCTTCGGCGGCGGCTTCGCCGCGCAGTCGAGCGGTCTGGAAACGGCCGGCGAGGGACTGTCGATCGTGCGCGAGGGCCGACTCGTTCCCGAGGCGCGCGACGTGATGGCCCTCGTCAAGGAGCGCGGCGCGGCGCTCGCCACCGGCCACGTCGGCTTCGACGAGATTCGCGCCCTCGTCGTGGAGGCCGAGGCGCAGGGATTCACCAAGCTGATCCTCACGCATCCCTACGACGCCGCGCCCGGCCTGAGCCTCGCGCAGGTGGAGATCCTGGCGCGCCCCCATGTTCGCATCGAGTTCGTGTTCTGCTCGATCACCCCGAAGTGGGCGTTCACCGACGCGGCGACGATCGCGCACTGCATGCGCACCATCGGTCCCGCGCGCTTCCTGATCTCGTCCGACGGCGGACAGGCGCACAATCCCATGCCGGCCGAGGGCTACCGGCGGTTCGTCCACGCGCTCGCGGCGGAAGGGCTCGGGCGGGACGACTTCCGCGTCATGTGTCGCGAGAACGGAGACTTTCTCCTCCATGGATGACCGAGGGCACGACGGGACGACGCGATGAAGTTCTTCGGCGACCGGCTCCTGCGAAAGGAAGATCCACGACTCCTGACCGGGCGGGGACGCTACGTGGGGGACGTGCGCCTGCCCGGCATGCTTCACGTGGCGATGCTCCGAAGCCCGCACGGGCACGCCCGGATCGGTCGCGTCGACGTGGAGCGCGCGCGCGGCATGGCCGGGGTCGTCGACGTGGTGACCTTCGCCGACCTCGGGTCCGCCGCGACGATGCTGCCGATCATCCCTGTCGAGCCGGCACTCCGCGGCGTGAACATGACCATCATCGCGGGCGACCGCGCGCGCTACGTCGGTGAGGTCGTCGCCGCGGTCGTGGCCGAGAATCGCTACGTCGCGGAAGACGCGCGCGACGCCATCGTCGTCGACTACGAGCCGCTGCCCGCCGTGCACGCGCTCGTCCCCGCCGACGGCGGCACACCCGTGCACGACGACGTGCCGGACAACATCGCGGGGCGGCTCACGTACCGCACCGGCGACGTCGACGCGGCGCTGGCGCGCGCCCCTCACGTGGTGCGCGACCGGTTCACGGCGGGCCGAGGCGGTGGCCAGCCCATGGAGCCGCGCGGCGTGACGGCCGACGTGCGCGGCGGCCTCGTCACGGTGTGGGCCAGCACCCAGGTGCCGCACCAGATCCGTCAGTTCATCGCCAACGTGCTCGGCATGCCGGCGCACATGGTCCGCGTGATCAGCCCCGACGTGGGCGGCGCCTTCGGCGCGAAGCTGATCGTCTACCAGGAAGACGTGCTCGTCCCGTTCCTCGCCCTGCGACTCGAGCGCCCCGTGCAGTGGCTCGAGGACCGGCTCGAGCACATGGCCGCGGCCACGCAGGAGCGCCAGCAGGTCCACGACGTGACGGTGGCGTTCGACGACGACGGGCGGATCCTCGCCCTGCGCGATCACTTCGCGCACGACACCGGCGCGTACACGCCGCGTGGCCTCGTGCTGCCGCGCCTCACCGCGTCGATGCTCTCGGGCCCGTACCGGATCCCCTCGCTCGAGATCCAGCTCACGAGCCTCTACACCAACCGCGTGCCCGTGACGCCATACCGCGGCGCGGGACAGCCCCACTCCGTGTTCGTCGTCGAGCGCCTGATGGACCGCGTCGCGCGTGAGACCGGCCGCGACCCCGCCGATGTCCGTCTCACGAACCTCGTCACGCCCGCGGAGATGCCGTACGACGTCGGGCTGCCGCACTACCGCGACGCGACGACGGTGATCTACGAGAGCGGCGACTATCCGGCCACGCTGCGCCGCGCGCTGGAGATCGCCGACTACAAGGCGGCCGTGGAGCGCTCCGCGCTCGCGCGACGCACGGGGCGCGCACGGGGCATCGGGATCGCGTGCTACGTCGACATCACCGGCGTCGGACCGTTCGAGGGCGCGACGGTCCGCATCGACGCCGCGGGCCGCATCTCCGCCTTCACGGGCGCGCCGTCACAGGGCCAGAGCCACGAGACGACGTTCGCGCAGATCTGCGCCGACGAGCTCGGCGTCACCCCGGCCGACGTCTCCATCGTCGAAGGCGACACCGCGACGATCGGCCACGGCATCGGGACGTTCGCGAGCCGCGCCGCCGTCGTGGCCGGATCCGCGCTCGTGCTCGCGGCGCGCGACGTGCGATCGCGCGCGGTGGCGCTCGCCGCGCGCCTGCTCGGCGTCCGCGAGGAGGAGATCGAGCAGCGCGGCACCGAGTTCGGCGTCCCCGGCGACGCCCGCGCCCTCTCGCTCGCGCAGCTCGCCGCCGCCGCCGGCATTCCGACGCCCGGTCACGACCCCGGCCTGGAGTCCACGCGCTTCTTCCAGCCCCCGGGCACGACCTACGCGCACGGCGCCCACGTCGTGGAGGTGGAGGTCGATGCCGCCACCGCCGCCGTCACGATCCTGGGCTACTGGGTTGCGCACGACTGCGGTCGTCTCATCAATCCGCTCGTCGTGGAAGGGCAGATCCAGGGCGGCATCGCCATGGGCCTCGGCAACGCCCTCCTCGAAGAAGCCGCCTACACCGACGACGGCCAGCCCGTCGCGACCAGCTTCATGGACTACCTGCTCCCCACGGCAACGGACGTCCCCGCCGTCACGATGGATCACCTGGAAACGCCCGCCACCGTGAACCCCCTCGGCATGAAAGGCGCCGGCGAGTCCGGCACACTGCCGGTGCCCGCCGCGATCGCCGCCGCCGTCGAGAACGCGCTGAGCGCACACGGCATCACCATCCGGGAAGTCCCACTCTCGATCCGCCGCCTCGACACGCTGCTGCGTCGGGCAAGCGACTGAGTGAGCGTCAGATCAACGTGCACGCCTCGTCGAAGTCGAGCCGGGGGAGCTTCGGCAACACCTTGGCGGGATCGCCGTAGCCGACGTTGCACAGGAAGTTCGACTTCACGCGCCCGTCGGGAAAGAACGCGGTGTCGACCCCCGCGTTATCGAAGCCCGACATGCCGCCAACGTCGAGCCCGATCGCGCGCGCCGCGAGCATGAAGTACGCGCCCTGCAGCGTGCCATTGCGGAACGCGGTCGTCTCCGCGAGCGCGGCGTTCCTGACGAAGCCCTCCGCCATCTCGGGCCGGTGCGCGAAGAGCTTCGTGGGCAGGAACTCGTAGAAGCGCGTGTCGTAGCCGATGATCGCCGTCACCGGCGCGGCCCTCGTCTTGTCCACGTTGCCGGGCAGCAGGAACGGGATCAGTCGCGCCTTCGCCTCCGGCGTGCGGAGGAAGACGATGCGCGCGGGGCACGAGTTCGCGCTCGTGGCGCCCTGCTTCATGATGTCGTAGATTTGACGGAGCTGATCGTCGGTGACGGGCCGGTCGAGCCAGCCGTTCTGCGTGCGCGCCTGCAGCAGCAGCGTGTCGAGACAGTGCTGGTCGACCTTCCCGCCCACGGAGGCTCTCCTCTCAGTGTCGTGCTGCGTGTCGACGCGCGTCCTCGATGGCGCGCCACACGCGCTCGCCCGACGCCGGCATGCCGACGTCTTCGACCCCGAGCGGCGCGAGCGCGTCCATCACCGCGTTCACCACCACGGGCAACGCGCCGACCGTGCCGGCCTCGCCGGCGCCCTTCGCCCCCATGGGATTGAGCGTCGTCGGCACCGCGTTCTTCTCGATCACCACGTGGGGCAGCGTGTCGGCGCGCGGCATCGCGTAGTCCATGAACGACGCGGTGAGGAGCTGCCCCGACTCGTCGTCGTAGACGACCTGCTCCATCAACGCCTGGCCGACGCCCTGCGCGATGCCGCCCATGATCTGGCCCTTGAGCGTCACCGGGTTGATCACGGTCCCGACGTCGTCGACGACCACGTAGCGGTCGAGCGTCACGGTGCCCGTCTCGGGATCGATCTCGACCTCGCAGACGTGGCAGCCGTTGGGCCAGGTGTCGTTCGTGGGCACGAAGGTGGCCGTCTCGTACATGCCGGGCTCGAGCCCGGGCGGCAGCTTGTTCGGGACGAAGGCCGCCTTGACGACGTCCTTGAGGGCCACGCCCTTGTCCGTTCCCGCCACCGTGAACGTGCCGTCGGCGAAGGTGAGATCGGCTTCCGCCGCCTCGAGGAGCCGCGCCGCGATCCTCCGGCCCTTTGCGATCACCTTGTCGGCCGCCATCCAGACGGCGGTGCCGCCGATGACGGTCGAGCGTGAGCCCATCGACCCCATGCCGTAGGCCACGCGGTCCGTGTCGCCGTCGATGTAGCGAACCTCAGCGGGATCGATGCCGAGACGCTCGTGGAGGATCTGCTTGAACGTCGTCTCGTGGCCTTGGCCCTGATTCTTGGTGCCCATCAGCAGGATGGCGCTCCCGCCGGGCTGGAACCGCACCTCCGCGAACTCCGGCTGCGGTCCCGCCGCGCGCTCGATGGCGTTCACGATGCCGAGGCCGCGCAGCCTGCCGCGCGCCTCCGACGCCGCGCGCCGGGCCGCGAAGCCCGCGACGTCGGCGGTCTCGAGGGCCATCGCCATCCCGGTCGGGAAGTCGCCGCAGTCGTACGTCACGCCGAGCGGGTTCCGGTACGGCATCGCCGACGCCGGGATCAGGTTCCGGCGACGCAGCTCGATGCGATCGCGCCCGAGCTCGCGGGCGGCGTCGTCGATGAGCCGCTCGATCACGTACGTCGCCTCGGGACGTCCGGCGCCGCGGTACGGCGCCGTGGCGCTGGTGTTGGTCATCACGCTCAGCACGCGGACGTGCGCGGCGGGGATGGCGTACGTGCCGACCAGCGTCACCACGTTGCTGAAGGTGGCGAGGAGGTTCCGGTCGGAGGACACGTAGGCGCCCACGTTGGCGAGCGTGCGCACGCGCAGGCCGAGGAACGTCCCGTTCGCGTCGAGCGCGAGCTCGGCCTCCGTGACGTTGTCACGCGCGTGCTCGTCGGCGGGAATCGCCTCACGACGCTCGCACGACCAGCGCACGGGACGTCCGACCTTGCGCGCCGCCCACACCATCAGCTTGTGCTCGGGGTACTGCCAGCCCTTGGTGCCGAACCCGCCGCCGATGTCGCCCGCGATGACGCGGATCTGGTGCTCCGGGATCCGGAAGATGTTGGTGGCGAGCGCGTTGCGCACGCGGTGCGGATACTGCACGTCCGCGTAGAGCGTGTAGCGGTCCTCGGCGGGGTCGTAGACGGCGAGCGCGCCGCGCGTCTCCAGGTACTGCGCGTGGACGCGCGTGATGACGTAGCGCCGCTTCACCACGTGCGCGGCGCGCGCGAAGGCGGCCTCGACGGTCGCCGCGCTCCCGGCCTCGTAGAGGTTCGACACGTTGTCCGGGCACTCGTCCCACACGACGGGGCTGCCCGGCTCGACGGCGCGCGCCGTCGACGTGACGGCGGGCAGCGGCTCGTAGTCGACCTGCACGAGCTCCGCGGCGTCCTCGGCCTCCGCCTGCGTCTCCGCGATGACCATCGCGATCGGATCGCCGACGTACCGCACACGCTCCGGCGTGAGGCCGAGGTGCGGTCGGGCGAACATCGGCGAGCCGTCCGGACGCTTGCGGGGGAGCGTCATGCGCATGGTCCCGAGCTTGTCCCGCGCCAGGTCGGCGCCCGTGAACACCGCCACCACGCCCGGGGCCTTGAGCGCGGCGCTGACGTCGACGTCGCGCAGGCGCGCGTGCGCGTGCATGGAGCGCACGATCACGGCGTACGTCTGTCCCGGCAGGTTGACGTCCGCCTGGTAGCGGCCGCCTCCGCGCAGGAGTCGGCCGTCCTCGAAGCGCGTCACCGGCTGTCCGATTCCGAACTGCCCCATCGACGTGACCTCCTCGGATCGCGCTGGATTATACGCGGCCGAGGCGGGCCGGCCGGGTGGCCGCGCCTCGTCGTGGATGGTACGATTCGCACTCACGATGCCGATGACCGCTCTCGGCTGGCCGCGTGCGCTGCGCGACGCGCTCGCGCGCGTGCTCCGCTCGGACGATGCCACCCCGTCCGACACCGGCGCCCACGGCGTGCGCGCGAGCGAGGAGCGCCTGCGCTCTGCGCTGCGGTCGGGTCGCACCGTGGCGTGGGAGTGGGACCTCCTCACCGACCGGATCATCCGCTCCGAGAACGCGGTGGAGCTCCTCGGCCTGCCCGTCGAGAGCAACGCGCGCGACGGCGCGGAGTTCATGAAGGTCGTCCACCCCGACGACCGCGAGCGCGTCGGGCTCGCCGTGCGTCGCGCCATGGAGACGGGCGAGCCGGTGGAGACGGCATTCCGGCTCGTCCGCGCTGACGGCCGCGTGTTGTGGGTGCTCGACGAGGGCAAGTTCGACGTCGACGCCACGGGGCGACCGGTGCGGATGAGCGGCATCATCCGCGACATCACGGAGTGGAAGCGCGAGGAGGCGGCGCGCCAGGAGACCGAGCGGGCGCTCGCCGATCTTCGCGACCAGCTCTCCGCCGACCTGGCCATCGTGGTGCGCTTGCACGAGATGAGCACGCGGTTCGTGCAAGGCGGCGATCTCACCCGACTGCTGGAGGAGGTCCTCGACGCCGTGCTCCTGATCATGCGCACGGATCTCGGCCAGGTGCGCCTGCACGAGCCGTCACGGAGCACGCTCCGGCTCGTCGCGCAGCGGGGCTTCGGCACGGCTTACGCCGAGCGCTTCGACGAGATCCCGGCCACGGTGGGCGCGCTCGGCGCCGCGCTGAGCCGGCGCGAGCGTCTCATCGTCGACGACCTCGAGTCGTCGCCCTTGCGGGGGGACGAGGTCCGCGCCGCCGAGGCGGCCGACGGCGTGCAGGCAAGCCTGTTCACGCCGCTCCTCGGACGCTCCGGCGAGCTCCTCGGCATGATCGCGATCCACTTCCGCACCCCGCGGCGTCCGTCCGAGCGCGAGCTGCGGCTCACGGATCTGTTCGCCCGGCAGGCAGCCGACTTCGTCGAGCACAGCCAGGCGCGCGCCGCGCGCGACGAGCTGCTCGCGCGCGAGCTGGCCGCGCGTGCGGAGGCCGAGGCGGCCAACCGCGCCAAGGACGAGTTCCTCGCCATGCTGTCTCACGAGCTGCGCACGCCCCTCAACGCCATGCTGGGATGGGTGCGCATGCTGCGGGCGGGACGGCTCGATGCGGCGGGCACGGCGCACGGGCTGGAGGTCATCGAGCGCAACATCCGTCACCAGACGCAGATCATCGCCGACCTGCTCGACGTCTCGCGCATCATCAGCGGCAAGCTCACCGTCGACCTCCAGCCCGTCGATCTGGCGCCCGCGATCGAGAGCGTGGTGGAGACGCTGCGCCCCGCCGCGCAGGCGCGCAACGTCACGCTCACGGCGGACCTCGAGCCGTCGACGGGCAGTGTCGCGGGCGACGCCGCGCGACTGGAGCAGGTGGTGAGCAACCTGCTCACCAACGCGCTGAAGTTCACCCCGCCCGGCGGCGAGGTCCACGTCGCGCTGAGGCGGCAGGGTGACTGGGCGCAGATCCTCGTTCGCGACACCGGTGTCGGCATCAGCCCCGACTTCCTTCCGCACCTGTTCGAGCGCTTTCGCCAGGCGGACAGCAGCAGCACCCGCGTGCACGGCGGGCTTGGCCTCGGCCTCGCCATCGTCCGCCATCTCGTCGAGGTGCACGGCGGCCGCGTGCACGCGACGAGCGACGGCGAAGGCAAGGGGGCCACCTTCAGCGTCGAGCTGCCGCTGCTCTCCACCGAGCCGCTCGGCCGCTGGAGCTCGCGTCGCTCGGTGGCGGATCACCGCCGCGTCGACCTGACCGGCGTGCGCGTGCTCCTCGTGGACGACGACCCCGACACGCTCGATCTCGTCCGCGTCGCGCTCGTGCAGCAGGGCGCCAGCGCCCACGTCGCGTGCTCGGTGGCCGAGGCCTGGAACCACCTCGCCACGATGCCGACGGACGTCGTGGTGTCGGACATCTCGATGCCGGGCGAGGACGGCTTCGACCTGATGCGCCGGATGCGTGCGAGCGGCGGGCGCATCGCCGCGATCCCCGCCATCGCGCTGTCCGCGTTCGCCCGCCACGAGGACGCCACGCGCGCCGCCGCGGCCGGCTTCCAGCGGCACCTCGCCAAGCCGGTGGAGCTGGGTGAGCTCATCCTCCAGGTCGGGATCCTGTGCGGGAACGGGCACCAGCAACGCTCGGCGTGAGGCGCGACGAGCGGAGAAAGGCACGACGATGACGAGCACGGTCGAATGGTTCGAAGGCGTGAAGCACGAGCTCCTGGCCCGCTCGCCGTACCGCGAGTCGGAATACTTCAAGAAGTTCACCGCCGGCGCGCTCAGCAAGGAGCAGGCGTGGGGCCACGTGGCCCAGAACTACCTCGTCGTCGTCTACTTCCCGCGCATCTTCAGCGGGATCCACGCGCGCTGCGACGAGCTGGAGGTCCGCAAGGAGTGCGCGAAGCACCTGATGGTGGAAGACCTGGGCTACTTCCGCGGCAAGGTCGGCGCCACGCCCGATCACCTGGAGCTCTACCGCTGGATCGGCGACGACATGGGCTACGGCCGCGACGTCTACGACACCATCCGGCCACTGCCGGAGACCACCGCGCTCATCGACTTCTGCAAGCGGCTCTCGCACGAGATCCCGTGGAACGCCGCGCTGTGCACGACGTCGCTGTTCGAGGCCGAGGTGATCGAGCTCTCGCAGATGGTCGGGCACGGCCTCACCGCGCACTACGGCTGCCGTCCCGAGCACGGCGGGATGAACTACACGGTCCACTTCGAGGCGGAGAAGGAGGAGGGCGAGGACACCGAGCGCGCCATTCTGCAGTACATCCGCACACCGGAGGACCGCCGCGCGGCCGAGGCGTCGATGCGCGAGCTGCATGCGCGCCTCGAGGCCTACGCGGCCGGACTGGCCCGCGCGTATCTGAGCTGACCCGCGTATCCGACGGCACCGAAGGTGCACATCGACCCGCATCAGTCTCGTGAGTCTCGTGCACCGGAGGGTGAAATGAAAAAATTGCTTCCAGTCGCCGTCGTGGCGGGATGTCTGATGAGCCTCCCCGTCGCCGGCTTCGCCCAGCAGCCGTCCTCGCCGCCAAGCGGCCAGTCGGCTGCCGCGAGCCAGACGGTCCAGGTCGAGGCCAAGTCGCTCATCGGCAGTACCGTACGTGGTCAAGACGGCAAGGACATCGGCAAGGTCACCAACGTGATGATCGATCCCAGAGACGGCAAGGTCAGCGGGATCGTGATGTCGATGGGGGCGAGGATGGGCATGGGCGGCACGCAGATGACGGTGCCGTGGGATGCCGTGCAGATCGGCCGCGACCAGCAGTCGCTCGTCGTCACGCTGCAGCAGCAGGTGATGCCGAACGCGCCGCCGCGTCAGGACTCGAGAACTCAGAAGAGCGACAACAATCCGTCCGCGAGTCCGTCGACCGGCTCGCAGCCCCAGGGATCGCAGCAGTCGAAGTAGTGCGCGCGTCGGCGAAGCCGGCGCTCAGCGCGCCGGCTTCGCCTCGTGGATCAGCTCCAGCACGCGCGCGGGCGTGAGCGGCATGCCGGTGACGGTCACCCCGAGATGGGCGAGGGCGTCCTCCACGGCGTTCGCCACCGCCGCGCCGGCGCCCACCGTGCCGTCCTCGCCGGCGCCCTTCACGCCGAGCGGGTTCACGGGCGAGCGATCATTCTCGCTGACGTGCACGTCGACGGGCGGCATCTCGGCGCTGGTCGGCAGCAGGTAGTCCATCAGCGACGCGGTCAGGAGCTGGCCGTCGCCGTCGTAGGCCAGGTCCTCGAGGAGCGCCGCGCCCACGCCCTGCGCGGTGCCGCCCACGATCTGTCCGTCCACGAGCGTCGGGTTGATGGCGCGTCCCACGTCGTACTCGATGAGGTAGCGCAGGAGCTTCACGAGGCCCGTGTCGGCATCGACCTCGGCCAGCACCAGATGGACGCCGTGACCGTACGTCATCTTCTCCTGCTGGTAGAACTCGAGCGCCTCCAGACCGGGCTCGAATCCCGCTGCGAGCGCGCGTGTCACCGTCGCCGCGCGCGCGACCTCGCGGAGGGCGAGGGCGCGATCGGTGCCCTTGACCACGACGGTGCCGTCGCGGAGGTCGAGGTCGCGGGGATCGACCTCCAGCAATCGTCCCGCCACCATCAGCACCTTGTCGCGCACCTTGGCGGCCGCCTGCTGCACGGCATTGGCGCCCATGACGGTGCCGCGGCTCGCGAACGCGCCGAAGCCGTCGGGAAGCAGATCGGTGTCGCCGTAGCGCACCGTCACATCGTCGTAGCCGACCCCGAGGGTGTCCGCGCACACCTGGGCGAAGATCGTCTCCACGCCTTGCCCGACCGACGGCACGCCGGACGCGACCTGCACCGTGCCGGAGGGATCGACGCTGACGCGCGCGCTCTCCCAGGGACCGAGCCCCGACTTCTCCACGACGTACGCGATCCCGATGCCGAGCAGGCGGCCCTCCGCGCGCGCGCGTGCCTGCTCGGCGCGCGCGCCCGCGTAGTCGAAACGTTCCAGCCCGCGGTCCAGCACGCGGCGGAAGTCGCCGCTGTCGTACACGACCTTGCGGCCGAGCGTCACCGTGCCGACCTCGTACGGCATGGCGTCGGCGGGAATGAAGTGTCGGCGGCGGATGTCGGCGGGGTCGACGCCGGTGGCGCGCGCGGCGAGGTCCACCACGCGCTCGCGCACGAAGTTGGCCTCGAACCGACCGGGCCCTCGATAGGTGCCGGCCGGCGTCTTGTTCGTGACGACGCACTCGCACTCCACGCGGTAGCTCGGGATGCGGTAGGGCCCCGTGAGGTAGCCCGCGGTGTTGTTCGGCGCGGTGGCGCCGTGCGTGCGCACGTACCCGCCCATGTTGTTCCAGAAGCGATCGGAGAGCCCCAGGATCGTCCCGTCACGGCGCAGCGCGACGACGACCTCGTGCTCCTGCTCGCGCGAGTGGTTCGTCGCCATCAGATGCTCGCGCCGGTCCTCCACCCACTTGACCGGACGTCCCGTCCGCATGGCGAGGAGCGCGACGAGGAAGTCCTCCGGGTAGAGCTCGCCGCGCACACCGAACGCGCCGCCCACGTCGATCTGCCGCACGTGGACGCTGTGCTCGGCCAGACCGAGATGCTCGGCCAGGATCGTGCGCGTGAAGTGCGGCACCTTCGTCGGTCCCCACAGGGTCAGCATCCCGCGCCCGGCATCC
This sequence comes from Candidatus Methylomirabilota bacterium, assembly GCA_046733575.1. Classification (GTDB taxonomy): domain Bacteria; phylum Methylomirabilota; class Methylomirabilia; order Rokubacteriales; family CSP1-6; genus JBKPPN01. The sequence continues at coordinate 13,459 of JBKPPN010000343.1, forward strand.
CAGTCCGCCACCATGCCGCGCGTCTCCATGGGCACCGCCGTGTGACGCTGCACGTGGAACCGCTCGCGCACGACGACGTCGGCATCGCGGACCGCCCGCTCGACATCGCCGAACCCCAGCTCGAACTTCGCCACGACGTTCGTCCCCACCGCGGGAAACAGCAGCGTCGCGTCCGGCCTCGCGGCCCTCCGCGCATCCACGACGACCGGCAGCTCGTCGTACTCGACGTCGATCAGCTCCCCCGCGTCCTCCGCCCGGTAGCGATCCTCGGCGAGGACGACCGCGACCGGATCTCCCACGTACCGCACCGCGTCCCGCGCGAGCGGATGCTGCAGGAACCGATGCATGATTCCCCGATCCGACATCCGCATGGGAATCGGCCGCGCCAGCTCGGCAGCGTCGCCGAACGTGAGCACGGCCACGACGCCCCTGGCCTCCTGCGCCCGCTTGGTGTCGATCCTCACGATCCGCGCATGCGCGCGCGGACTCCTGACGATCGCCGCGTGCAGCATCCCCGAGAGCTGCACGTCGGCGGTGAATCGTCCGACGCCGCGCAGCAGCCGCGGATCCTCGTGCCGCTTGACGCTCCGCCCGATCCACGCCATCACGGCTCCACGAGGTTGCGGTAGAACTTCGACGGCGGGTACGCACCCTCGAGCCCCGCGCCCTTCATCACGTCCAGCGTCGCCTTCCAGTCCTCTTCGGCCATCCATCCCAGCGGCTTGCCGCGCGTGGCGTCGCTCGACATGTGCTCGAAGACCATCGGCAATCCGAGCTCGGCGAACTCGCGGTTCGTCTCGGGATACGCCTTCATGAGCGCGGCGACGCCGGCCTTCGGATCCGCCATCGCCTCCTTCCAGCCGCGCATGGTGGCGCGCAGGAACGCGCGGACCAGCTCCGGCTTCTGCTCCAGCGTCGTCGTGGTGACGAAGTAGCCGTTGCCGAGGATGTTCAGGCCCCAGTCGGAGAAGAGCGCGATCTTGACGTCCTTGTTCTGGGCGTAGGCGCGGAGGTAATCACCGAAGCGGAAACCGGGGATGACGTCGACCTTGCGCGCCAGCAGCGCGGCGACCTTGCTCGCCGCCTCGACGCTCACGGTGCGGATGGAGGCGGGCGGGATCTGGTGCCGCGCGAGGAGCGCGGAGAGCGCGGCCTGCGACGCCTCGCCGGGCACGAGGCCGATGCTCTTGCCCTCGAGCTCCCTGGGCGAGCCGAGCTTCGTGCCGATCGTGATGGCGCCGTTCGGCCCCTTCGGCGTCGTGTTCGCCACCATGACGAGCGGCGCGCCCTTGGAGACGGCGATGGCCATCACCCCCGCGTCGGCGAAGCCGAACAGATCGGTGTTCGTGGCCACCGCCTGCACCGTCGCGCCGGAGCCCTTGCCCGGCTTGACGTCGAGATCGAGGCCCTCGGCGGCGTAGTAGCCGCGCTCGACGGCGAGGAGCGGCCCGATGTGATGCGAGCCGGGAATCCAGTCGACGCGCAGGGTCGCGGTGGTTCTGGGCTTGGCCTGCGCGCCGACGTCGGCGACGACGCCGAGCGCGACGAGGGCGGCGAGGGGGAGGACGGCGAGTCCGCGGACCATCATGTCAGTCCTTTCGTCACTGCGCGGCGCGCGTGGTGCGCCCGCGCTGCGAGATGTGCCACGGCAGGGCCAGCTTCTCCGCGCCCTCCATGAGCAGGAACAGCACGATGCCGGCGCCCACGAGGGCGAGGATGGCGGCGAAGAGCAGCTCGGTGTCCATGTTGCCGTTGGCGCTCAGGAGCAGCCGGCCGATCCCGTTCTCGGCGGCGATGAAATCGCCCACGAGCGCGCCCACCACGGCCAGCGTGATCGAGACCTTCATGCCGCCGAAGATGGCGGGCAGCGCGTTCGGCAGCCGCACGCGCCAGAAGAGCTGGAACGGCGTGGCGCCCGCCGCGCGCGCGACGTGGAGCTTGCCCATCTCCGTCGACTCGAGGCCGACGATCGCATCGATGACGATGGGGAAGAACGCCACGAGGAAGACGATCAGCACCTTCGACGTGAGGCCGAAGCCGAACCACACCAGGAACAGCGGCGCGAGGGCGACCTTGGGCACGACCTGCGAACCGACGAGGAGCGGGTAGACCGCGCGGTTGAACGTCCGCCACGAGACGAGCGCCATCGCGAGCGGGATGCCGACGATCACGCTGAGGGCGAAGCCCAGCACCGTCTCCTGCAGCGTCACCGCGAGTTCCTTCAGGATGACGGCGTACAGCTGTCCGAAGCGGACCGCCACGCCGGTGGGGGCGGGGAGGATGTAGCGCGGCATGTAGCCGGCGCGGGCGGCAAGCTCCCAGGCGACCACGATCACGACGACCGTCAGCACGGGCGCGAGATAGACGGTGATGCCGTCGTGGCGACGGATCATGGTGCGCGCGGGACCTCGACGGCCGGACGCGTCGGGGTCTTGTCCGTCGCCTTCAACACGCCCCACGCCTCGAACACCTCGCGGATGGCGCGCGCCGACCGACCGAACTCCGGGGCATCGAGCATCGCGAACGTGCGCGGCCGAGGCAGGTCGACGCTGACGACGGCGCCGACGCGGCCGGGCCGCGGCGACATGACGACCACGCGGTCGGAGAGGAACACCGCCTCCTGGATGGAGTGGGTGATCAGGAGCACGGTCTTGCCGTTGTCCTGCCAGATCGTCTGGAGCTCCAGGTTGAGCTGCTCACGGCTGAGCGCGTCGAGCGCGCCGAACGGCTCGTCGAGGAGCAGCAAGGGCGGGTCGTGCACCAGCGCACGGCAGAGCGCGACGCGCTGCCGCATGCCGCCCGACAGCGCGAACGGATACTTCCGCTCGAAGCCCGCGAGTCCGACCATCGCGAGCAGCTCGCGGGCGCGACGGCGGAACGGCTCGGGCGGGAGGCGCTGGAGCTCGACGGGCAGGAGGACATTCTCGAGGACGCGGCGCCACTCGTAGAGCGTCGGGTCCTGGAACGCGATGCCGGCGCGCGTGTAGGGCTGCGTGACCTGGACGCCGCCGATGCGGACGACGCCCGACGAAGGTGGCACCAGGCCGGCCGCGATGAGCATCAGGGTCGACTTGCCGCAGCCGCTTGGGCCGACGATCGAGACGAACTCGCCCTCGGCCACGTCGAGCGAGACACGGTCCAGGGCGGAGATGGTCTCGTGGTCCGTCTCGTAGCTCTTGGAGACGTCGATGAGCTGTGCGAGGGGCGGGCTCGTGCCCATGCGGGCTACTCTCCTACAATGCCTCGCGCGACGATGCAACCACGGCGGTCGCTCCCGGGCGGGGCCGAGTATGATTGACGCGCGAGAGTCGCCGGGGAGGAGAGACGTGGAGAAGAAGACCATCCGGGTGGGGAAGATCAGCGAGGCCATCGAGAAGGGAAAGGTCCCGCTGTCGGCCGCGGTACGGGCGGGCGACTTCGTGTTCGTCTCGGGTTTGCCCCCGCTCGACCAGAAGACCGGCGAGCTCGTGCGCGGCGACATCGTGAAGCAGACGGAGCAGGTGCTGGAGAACGTCAAGGCGGCGCTGGAGGCGGCGGGGTCGTCGCTCGACAAGGTCGTCAAGACGACGGTCTTCATCACCAACGCGGCCTGGTTCAATCGCGTGAACGAGGTCTACGCGCGCTACTTCCCGCACGATCCGCCCGCGCGCTCCTTCGTGACGATCGGCTCCTGGCCCTG
>JBKPPN010000344.1:0-12375 GCA_046733575.1 Candidatus Methylomirabilota bacterium
CGATCGGCCGCTGCCCGTACCCGCACGCGCGCCTGCGTTCCATCGATCCCGCGCCCGCGCTCGCGCTGCCCGGCGTCGAGGCGGTGCTGCTCGCCGCCGACGTCGTGCGGCGCACCGAGCCGACCACGGTGCTGCGCGCGCTCCCGAATTCCGTGCCCACGCCGTATCGCGCCATGGCGTGGCCGATCGCGCGGTACGAGGGGGAGGCGGTCGTCGCGGTGGCCGCGGCGGACCGCTACGTGGCCGAGGACGCGCTCGACGTCATCGTCATCGACTGGGAGCCGCTGCCCCACGTCGCCGACGCGGATGACGCCGTCAACGGTGGGGCGCCGCGGCTGTTCGATCACATCGCAGGCAACGTGCTGTCCGAGTCGCTGCTCCGCGCCGGCGATGCCCACGCAGCGCTGACGCGCGCCGACGTCCGTGTGGCGTCGACCTTCCGCATCAACCGCGTGAGCGCGGCGCCCATCGAGACGCGCGGTGTGCTGGCGCGCTGGGACGACGCCACGCGCACGCTCGAGCTCTGGACGTCGACGCAGACCCCGCACCTGGTGCGCGCGCAGCTCGCGCACTCGCTCCGGATGGCGGAGTCGGACATTCGCGTGATCGGTCCCGACATCGGCGGCGGATTCGGCATGAAGATGTGCGTGTACCCCGAGGACGTGATCGTCAGCCTGCTCGCCATCGACACCGGGCGCGCGGTGAAGTGGATCGAGGACCGCATCGAGCACTTCCGCGCCTCCACTCACGCGCGCGAGGCCACGCACGACGCCGAGCTCGGCGCCACGCGCGACGGCACGCTCACGGTGCTGCGCGATGACTACCGGATCGACGTGGGCGCCTACAACTCGCCGTTCGGGCCGCCCATGCTCACGAACCTGATGCTGCCCGGTCCGTACCGGTTCGCCGACGCCGAGGTGCGACGTCGCGTGGTCCTCACCAACAAGGTGCCGGTCGGCCCCTATCGCGGCTACGGGCAGCCCGAGTCGAACTTCGTGCGCGAGGTGCTCGTCGATCGCATCGCGCGACGCCTCGGGATGGAGCCGATCGAGCTGCGACGCCGGAACCTGCTCCGCGCCGACGAGCTGCCGTTCCGGAACGTGGCCGGCGCGCTCTACGACAGCGGCGACTACGCGCGCGGAGTCGATCTCGCGCTGGCGCGCGTCGGTCACGGCGAGGTGCGCGCGCGGCAGGCGCAGTGGCGTCGTGACGGCCGCTTCGTCGGCGTCGGTGTGTCGTGCTTCGTGGAGTTCACGGGCTACCCGTCGTCCGCGTTCCTGGGGCGCACCGGCGCGGGGTTTGGCGCCTACGAGAGCGTGACCATCCGCATGGACCGCGCCGGGCGCGCCACGCTCTACACCGGCGTGTCGACGTTCGGGCAGGGGACGGAGACGACGTTCGCCCAGCTCGCCGCGTCGGGGCTGGGCCTCGAGCCGCGCGACGTCGCGATCGACCGCGGCGACTCGCGCGGGACGCCGTACAGCATCGGCGGCTTCGCGAGCCGGACGATGATCGCGGGCGCGGGCGCCATCGAGAAGGCGACGGCCGAGATCCGCGCCAAGATGCTGCGCATCGCCGGCCACCTGCTCGGCGTGAAGCCGGACGAGCTCGAGGTCGCAGCGGGCACGGTGCGCCGTCGCGACGACCCCACCGTCGCGCTCTCGCTGGCGGAGATCGGCACGGCGGCCTATCTCGCTCACCGCCTCCCCCCGGGCGAGGACCCCGGACTCGAGGCGACCGCGTACTACGATCCCCCCGCCTCCGCGTTCGGCTACGGCACGGTCGCCGCGCGTGTCGAGGCGAACCCGCGCACCGGGGAGTTCACGCTCGATCGCTACGTGCTCGTGCACGACTGCGGCACGCAGGTGAATCCGATGATCGTGGAGGGACAGCTCCACGGCGGCATCGCACAGGGCCTGGGGGCCGCGCTCTTCGAGGAGATCGTCTACGATCGCGACACCGGCCAGCTCGTGAACGGCACGTTCGTCGACTACTTCGTGCCCACCGCCGCCGATCTTCCGCGGCTCGAGCTCGATCACCTGGAGACGCCGTCGCCCGTCACGCCGCTCGGCATCAAGGGCGTCGGCGAGAGCGGCACCATCGGCGCCGCGGCCGCGGTGGCCAACGCCGTGTGCGACGCGCTGGCGCCCTTTCACGTCGAGATCGATCGCCTGCCCATCACCGCCGAGACGGTGTGGCGCGCCATCGTCGCGGGGCGGACGCGAGCGCGGAGCGCCTGACCGTGCAGGTGCAGGAAGTCTTCGAGGTCAAGGCGCCCGCGGACGTGGTGTGGCGGTTCTTCGAGGACATCGAGCGGGTCGCGCGGTGCGTCCCGGGCGTCAAGAGCGTGGACGTGCTGGGGCCCGATCGCTACAAGGTCGTGGCGGCGCAGAAGGTCGGCTTCATCTCGGCCACGTTCGAGCTGACCACCGAGGTGGCCGCGAAGGAGCCCGGCGCGTTCATGCAGTTCACGTCGGTCGGCAAGAGCATCGCGGGCGCGGTGGGCAATCTTCGCTCGCGCGATCGCGTCGAGTTCGCGCCCACCGAGTCGGGCGGCACGCGCGTGACGCTGACGTCCGAGGTGGCCGTGGGTGGGATGCTGGGCGCGCTCGGTCACAAGGCGATCACCGTCAAGTCGCGTGAGATGACCGAGAAGTTCGCCGCCGCGCTCCGCGCCCAGCTCGAGGCATGAGGGAGCCCGCCGCGACGCTGATCGTCGGCCGGCCCGTGCCGCGCGTCGACGCGGTGGCGAAGGCGATGGGCGGTGCCGTGTACGGCGTCGACGTGCGGTTCCCCGGCATGCTGATCGGCCGCGTCCTGCGCGCGGGCGTCCCGCATGCGCGCATCACGCGGGTCGACACCACCGACGCCGCCCGCCTCGCCGGCGTGCGCGCCATCGTGACCGGGGCCGACTGCTCGCGGCGCCACGGGCTGTTCATCAAGGACCAGCCCGCCCTCGCCCTCGATCGCGTCCGCTACGCCGGCGAGGTCGTGGCCGCCGTGGCGGCGGACGACGACGAGGCGGCCCAGGACGCGCTGGAGCGGATCGTGGTCGAGTACGAGGAGCTGCCCGTGGTCACCGACGTGCTGGAGGCCATGCGGCCCGGCGCACCGCTCCTCCATCCCGACCAGACGGCGTACGAGCGTGCCGACGTGCCGGGGATGGCGCTCAACCCGGTCGCCGGCACCAACATCGCGTACCACTTCACGCTGCGGAAGGGCGACGTCGACGCGGCGTTCGCGCGGGCCGATCTGGTCGTGGAGGACACGTTCTCGACGCCGTTCATCCAGTACGCACACCTGGAGCCGCACGTCACCGTCGCGCGGTGGAGCGCGGACGGCGTGATGACGCTGTGGACGAGCACGATGGGGCCGCACACCGTGCGCGGGATGCTGGCCGAGCTGCTCGATCTGCCGCTGGGGCGCGTGCGCGTGATCACGCAGATGGTGGGCGGCGGCTACGGCTCCAAGATGTACCTGCGCGCCATCAACCCGGCCGCGGCGCTGCTCGCCATGAAGGTGCCCGGCCGTCACGTGCGCATCCTGTTCGACCGCGAGGACGAGTTCCTCACCTGCAACGGCCGCCTGCCCACCGTGACGACGGTGAAGACCGCCGCGCGCAAGGACGGGACGCTCGTCGCCCGGCAGTCGCGCGTGGTGTGGGCGCAGGGCGCGTATGCGGACATCGGCGCCGTGATCGCGCGCAACGCGAGCTACTGCTCGCTCGGGCCCTACCGCGTCGACCACGCGAAGATCGACGCGTACCTCGTCTACACCAACCGTCAGCCCGGCGGCGGCTTCCGCGGCCTCGGCATCCCGCAGGTGGCGTGGGCGGGCGAGCAGCAGATGGACCGCGTGGCGCGCGAGCTCGGTCTCGATCCGCTCGAGCTCCGCCTCCGCAACATCTACGTCGACGGCGACACCACCGTGACGGGCGAGCGCCTGCGCAACGCCGGCGTGAAGGAGTGCCTGGAGCGCGCGGCTCGCGGCCTCGGCTGGTCGACGCCACTCGAGCGCGAGACGCCGGCGGGGGCGCGACGGGGGCGCGGCGTGGCGTGCATCCTCAAGTCCACGCTCACGCCGACCGCGTCGTTCGGCGTCGTCAAGCTCGACGGCGACGGCAGCGCCGAGGTCATCACCAGCGCGGTCGAGCACGGGCAGGGCGCGCACACCGTGCTGAGCCAGATCGCGGCCGAGGAGCTCCGCATCCCCGTGAGCCGCGTCCGCTGCGTGATGCCGGACACCGACGTGACGCCCTACGACCGCTCGTCGACGTCGAGCCGCACGACGTTCCACTTGGGCAACGTGGTTCGCACGGCGGCCTCCGACGTGAGGACGCAGCTCGTCGACATGGCGGCGTCGGTGCTCGAGGTGCACGCGGGCGACCTCGTGGCGGCGGACGGCGGCGTCGCCGTCCGCGGCGCGCCGGACACGTCGCTCACGTACGCGCAGATCCTCCAGAAGTTCTATGGCGCGCCGGCGAGCGTGCTCGGTCGGGCCAGCTTCTCCACCAAGCCGCTCTACGACACCATGCACACGGAGACGGGACAGTCGGCGCGTCCGACGGTGTTCTGGATGTACGCGGCCGTCGCGGCGGAGGTCGAGGTCGACGCCGAGACGGGTGAGGTCCGTGTGACGCGGCTCGTCGCCGCCGCCGACGCAGGCCGCGCCATCAACCCCGCCAACTGCGTGCAGCAGATCGAGGGCTCCGCCGTGCTCGGACTCGGCATGGCGGTGATGGAAGAGGTCGCCTTCGACGACGGGCGCACCCTCAATCCGACGTTCCTCGACTACAAGCTGCCGACGACGGGCGACATGCCGGAGACGACGACCGTCATCGTCGAGAGCGGTCACGCCGACGGGCCGTACGGCGCCAAGGGCGTGGGCGAGTCGGCCACCGCGCCCGTGCCCGCCGCTGTTGGCAACGCCGTCCACGATGCCGTCGGCGTGCGCGTCCACGATCTGCCCATCCGCGCCGAGAAGGTCTACCGGGCGATGCAGGAGGCGCGCGAGGCGGCCGGGTGATCCTCCGCCCTTTCGACTACGTCGAGTGCAAGGACGTCGCGGAGGCGGTCGCTGCGCTCACCGCGCACGGCGACGACGCGCGTCTCATCGCGGGTGGCACCGCGCTGGTGCCGCTGATGAAGCACCAGGTGCTCCGACCCGCCGTGCTGGTGAGCGTGACGCGCGTGCCGGGGCTTGCCGGGACTGCCCCGCTCGAGGACGGGGGCGTGCGCATCGGGCCGCTCAGCACCCACGCCGACGTTGCGCGGTCGCCGCTGGTGCGCGAGCGTGCGCCGCTCCTCGCCGAGGCGTGCGGTCGTGTCGCGAGCCCGACGATCCGGGCAATGGGGACGCTGGGCGGCAATCTCTGCTACGGCGAGTCCGCGTCGGATCCGTCGCCGGCGCTGCTGGCCCTCCGCGCGCGGCTCCGCCTGAGCGGGCCCGACGGCGAGCGCGTCGTGCCGGTCGGCGAGTTCTTCACCGGCTTCTACGAGACGGCGCTCCGTCCCGGCGAGGTGCTGACCGCCATCGACGTCCCTCCCATGCGCGGCGCGTCGGGCTCGTCGGTGCGCTGGCGCTATCTCAAGTGGACACCGCGCGCGCGGGAGGACAAGGCGCTGGTCGGCCTCGCCATCGTGCTGCGGGTCGCCGACGGCGTCTGTCGCGACGCCCGGCTCGGGCTGGGGGGCGTGGCCGTGTCCCCCGTGACGCTCGCTCGCGCCGAGCAGGCGCTCAGGGGTCAGCGTCTCGAGCCGTCGACGTTCGCGCGGGTCGCCGAGGTCGCGGCCTCAGAGGTCGAGCCGATCGACGATCTGCAGGGCACGGCGGGTTACCGGCGCGACATGCTGCGCGTGTGGACGCGGCGCGTGCTGGGCGAGCTGGCGTGACGCGCACGATGCCGCTCTCGCTCTCCGTGAACGGTCGGGGCGAGCGGGTCGACGTGCCGTCGCACTGGACGCTGCTGCAGGTGCTGCGCGACGCGCTCGACCTGCTCGGCACCAAGGAAGGATGCGGCGAGGGCTCGTGCGGCGCGTGCACCGTGCTCGTGGACGGCCGGCTCACGCGCGCGTGCCTGGCTCTGGCCGTGCGCCTCGACGGCGCGTCCGTGCTGACCGTCGAGGGCCTCGCCGTCGACGGCGTGCTCGATCCCGTCCAGGATGCCTTCGTCCGTCACGGCGCGATCCAGTGCGGCTTCTGCACGCCCGGCCTGCTCTTGACCACGAGGGCGCTGCTGACCCAGCATCCGCAGGCGAGCGACGACGAGATCCGCGAGTTCCTGTCCGGGAACTTCTGCCGCTGCGGTGGCTACACGCTGATCATGAACGCGGTGCGAGAACTGGCCGGGCGTGACGGCCGCGAGCCGGGAAAGGAGCCGTCGTGAAGTTCGGATTGATCCTGAACACGCAGTTCGTCACCGGCGAAGACCCCGTCCAGAAGATTCGCGACGTCGTGGAGCAGGTGCGCGCGGCGCGCGACAACGGCTTCGACTCCGTGTGCGTGAGCCACCACTACCTGCTCACGCCCTTCCAGATGCCGCAGCCCCTGCCCCTCATCGGGCGTCTCGCCGCGGAGTCGGGCTCCATGCGGATCATCACCAACATCTTCCTGCTCACCATCCACACGCCGGCCTACGTGGCGGAGCAGGTGGCGACGCTCGACGTCCTGACGGAGGGCCGTCTCGTGTTCGGCGTCGGTCTCGGCTACCGGCCCGAGGAGTTCGAGGGCATGGGGGTGGAGATGAAGACGCGCGTGTCGCGCTTCCTCGAGATCCTCGAGGTCGCCAAGCGACTGTGGACGGAGGACGTGGTCACGCATCGCGGGCGGCACTTCGCACTGACGAACGCGCAGCTCACGCTGAAGCCGGTGCAGCGCCCGTATCCGCCGATCTGGATCGCGGCGAGCGGCGACCGGGCCTACGAGCGCGCGGCCACGCTCGGGCATCCCTGCCTCATCAACCCGCATGCGAGCCTTCCGACCGTCGCGCGCCAGATGGCGCTCTATCGCGCCGCGCTGACGGCGGCGGGCCGGTCGTTCCCCGACGAGGCGCCGATCTTCAAGGAGTGCTCGGTGGCGCAGACGCGCGAGGCCGCGCTGGAGCGTGCGCGACCGTATCTGCTGCAGAAGTACAAGGCGTACGCCGACTGGGGGCTCGACAAGCCCATGCCGAGCGAGGAGCGTCTGCAGGTGCCCTACGAGGAGCTCGTGCGCGATCGCTTCATCGTCGGCACGCCGGAGGAGTGCGCGGACGAGATGCAGCGGTATCACGAGCGCATCGGCAGCAATCATTTCTTGCTCCGCCTGCAGTGGCCAGGGATGCCGCAGAAGCTCGTCCTCGATGAGATCGAGCTGCTCGGCCAGCGCCTGTTTCCCGCGCTGCGCGCGCGGAGGTGAGGAGAGCCATGGCGCCGAAGCCTCGTATCGCTCATCTCTCGGGTCCGAACGCGACCATCCAGAACAGCCCCCCGCTCGTGACCAGCAACAAGGCGCGCGCGCAGCACGGGCTGCCGCTCCTGACGAACGGGGACGGAACCGCGCCGGGCTTCGACGTCCTGCGTCCGCAGCGGCTGGCCGCGCCGGTCACCGTCTACGTCGAGCAGTTCAGCGCCCACCCGCTCGAGCGCGACGCGGCCGACCTCTACGGTCCGCCCGACGGCTACGTCGACGCGGCCGGCACGTTCAGCCGCGAGCGTCGCCACGCATCCGACCGTCCCGTGTACGAGGTGCGGCTCGATCCCGCCGACGGCCTCTACCCGCTGCCCTACATGGCGCGGCAGGCGGACGGTCGCCCGTGGGAGGACGACTGTGCGACGCCCGGCGCACCCGAGGCGCAGGCGCGTCAGCCGTTCTATCCCGACGGCGCGCGCGTGTTCGAGGAGATCAACCGGCTCGGCGTCGGCGAGAAGGGCACGGGCAACCTGATCTCGTCGCGCGCCGACGTCGACTTCTTCCGCGTCTTCCCGCCCGCCGGCTACACGAAGGGATTGCCCGCGGGCCAGCGCACCGATCTCGGCGACGGTGACATCGGGCCGGAGCGCCGCGGCCGGCAGTTCTTTCCCTATCGGCCCTACCACCTGGCGCCGTCGCCACCGCGGCGCGCGCTGGCGGGGATCGCGAACGCGGTGCAGCGCGTGCTCGCGAGCGGACGCTACGCGGGCGCGGTGTGGACGCAGGGCAGCCCGCGCATCGAGGAGACCGTCTACTGGCTCAACCTGCTTCTCGACACCACGCTGCCGATCTGCGGCAACGCCTCGCAGCGACCGCACGGTCAGCTCAGCAACGACGGCGACAAGAACATCGTCGACTCCGTCGAGTACATCGTCTCGCGGGTGTGGGCGGACGAGCAGGGACGCAACCGCGCCGGCGTCGTGCTCATCCAGGACCAGCAGGTGTTCTCCGCGCGCGACGTGCAGAAGGCGGACGCGCGTCCCGGCGGCTTCGTCGCCACCGGCGGTCACGGCGGCGTCCTCGGCGCGGCGGGCTACGACGGCCCACCGGTGCTCACGTATCTCCCCGCCACGTGCCACACGTATCGCTCCGAGGTGAACCTGACGCGACTGCCGACCGAGGTGACGGGATCCGCGAAGGGCGGGACCGTGCGCGTGCCGATCAAGGACGCGCGTGGTGAGCTGCTCGAGTCGGCCATCCCGAAGGTGACGATCGTCAAGGACGGCAACTACACGACCGACGACTACGACGACGATCCCGCGCGCGAGGTCGACCTGCACGCCCAGATCGAGCGCAACCTCGAGGCGCATCCGCTCGCCGGCTTCGTCGTCGAAGGCCTCGCGCCCTACGGCCGCCTGACGTCGACCGCGCGCACGCGCGTGATGCGCCGCGCGGCGTTCTCGGGCTTGCCCGTCGTCCTGGCGTGTCGCGGCAACGCGGAGGGCTTCGTGCCGCCGCCCACGCCCCCGTTCATCGGCGGCCGCAACCTGACCGCGACCAAGGCGCGCCTGCTCCTCATGGCGTGCCTCATGAAGTTCGGGAGTCCCCCCGCAGCGCGGAACGCCGATGCGCCGACGGCGGACGAGGTCGAGGCGACGCGCCGGCACATCGCGCGCTATCAGGAAATCTTCGACACCCACTGAGCGCGTGAACCGTCGTCGATTCCTCCAGGCCGCTGGCGGCACCATCGTCGCGGCGGCGCGCGCGAGCGAGGCCCAGGAGACTCCACGCACTCCCACGAGGGCGGTCCGCATCGGCGTGCTCTATCCCGGCGCGGACAACGACGTCTTCCGCACGAACTTCAGCGGTTTTCGCGAGGGCCTCGAGTCGGCGGGCTACGTCGAGGGCCGCAACCTCACCCTCGACATCCGGTTCGGGGACGGCCGTGCGCTGGCGCCCCTGGCGACCGACCTCACCACGAAGCGTCCCGACGTGCTGCACGGCGTCGCGCGTCCCGGCGTGGTCGCCCTCCGCGGCGCGACGTCGACCATTCCGGTCGTCGCCATCGATCTGGAGAGCGACCCCGTGGCGTCCGGGTTCGTGAAGACGCTCGCTCGCCCGGGCGGGCACATCACGGGCGTGTTCATGGATCTCCCCGAGCTCGCCGGGAAGTGGCTCGAGATTCTGAAGGTCATCGTGCCGACGTTGAGTCGCGTCGCCGTGTTGTGGGATCCCGGCACGGGGCCGGCGCAGCTCGACGCGGCTCGGCGTGCCGCGACAACTCTGAAGCTGTCGGTGCACCCGGCCGAAGCCGCGAGAGGCGCGGACATCGAGCGCGCGGTGCAGGGTGTGATGAGCCAGAAGCCGAACGGGATGATCGTCCTGACTTCGCCCGTCTTCAACAGCCATCGCCGCGACCTCGCCGCGCTGACAACGCGACTCGGACTGCCCACGCTGTTGCCGTTTCCCGGCTACACGAGCGACGGCGGCCTCGTATCGTACGGGCCGGACGTGCGTCTCATGTACCGGCAAGTGGCGAGCCTCGCGGTCAAGGTGCTGGGGGGACGGCCACCGGGCGAGATCCCGATCGAACGGCCCACGACGTTCACACTCTCGTGCAACCTCACCACGGCGAAGACGCTCGGCCTCACGATCCCGCGCTCCCTGCTCGGGCGCGCCGACCAGATCGTCGACTGACCGCGCGCGCCCACGCCGCGGCGGCCGCGATCCCGATCCGCCGATGACGTTGCCGACGAACGCGCTGGCGCGCCGGCTGCGGTAAGGTGTCGCCATGCGCACGATCGACATCCACGCTCACATCGTTCCCGGCGCCATGTGGCGCGCCGCCGACGCGAAGACGCCGTGGTACGGCTGGCGACACGAGCCGGGCGAGGGCATCGGCACCATCCTGCGCAGCGACGGTCAGCGGACGCGTTTCAGCACGCCGAAGGTCCGCTTCACCACCGAGCAGCGGCTCGCCGACATGGACGCGCAGGGCGTCGACGTGCAGGTGCTCTCCGTCCACCCGCCCTTCTTCAGCTACCACCTGGATCCCGCCCAGGGACGCGCGCTCGCGCGTGACGTCAACGACGAGATCGCGGCGCTCGCGCGGCAGCACCCGCAGCGGCTCGCGGGGCTCGCCACGCTCCCCATGCAGGACGTGAAGGCGGCCGTCGAGGAGCTCGAGCGCGCGGTCACCGAGCTCGGCCTCAAGGGCGCCGAGCTCGACACGATCGTCAACGGCGAGCAGTGGGACGAGCCGAAGTTCCTCCCTCTGTTCAAGACGGCCGAGCAGCTCGGCGCGGTGCTGTTCTTCCATCCCCAGCCGCAGCACAACTTCCTCATGAAGATGACCTCGCGCCACCGGCTCTACAACAGCCTGGGCGTCATCGTGGAGGACGCCCTCGTCGTGGCCGTGCTGATCGTCGGTGGTGTGCTGGAGAAATGTCCCGCCCTCAAGGCCTGCATCGCGCACGGCGGCGGTCCCGCCTGCTACGCGATGGGTCGGCTCGATCGCGAGTGGGCGGCGCGGACGGGCGAGGCGCGCGACCACATCCCGAAGCCGCCCAGCGAGTACCAGCGCCGTCTCTGGTACGACTGCATCACGGGGAACGAGGCCGCCCTCCGCTTCCTCATCGACCAGGTCGGCGCCGACCGCGTCGTCCTCGGCAGCGACTGGCCCTTCGTGCCGTGGCATCCATCGCCCGTGGCGTGGGTGCAAGGCCTCGCGACGCTCAGCAAGGACGAGAAGGAGCGCATCCTCTCCCGCAACCTGGAGTCCCTGCTGGGCCTGTAGCGACGGGGCGAGCACGGTCGGCCGCGCGCGGGGTAGGATGCACGGGAAGGGAGCGGAGATGGTCATCGACTGGCACGTGCACGCGGGCGAGGCGGAGTTCTTCGAGCGGTATCCGAAGTACATGGACAGCTTCCGCAAGTTCTGGGAGCCGTTCATCCGGCTGTATCACATCGACATGTTCAAGATGATGAACCAGTCGCTCGACTCGAAGCTGAAGATGCTGAAGGACGCCGGTGTGGATCGCGCCGTGTTCATCGGGCTCGACCTCGCACCGGACTTCGACTTCAAGATCCCCATCGACTACCTGGCCGAGCTCCAGAAGAAGTATCCGGAGCAGATCACGGCGTTTCCCGCCCTCAATCCGAAGAAAGGGATCGAGGCCGCGCTCGACGACATCGACGAGATGGCGGCCGCCGGGATCAAGGGCTTCAAGGCCTTTCCGTGCTTCTGGGGCGATCCGTCCGATCGGCAGTACTACCGGCTCTGGGAGCGCGCCGTCGACAAGCGCATGATCGCGATGTTCCACATGGGCTCGCAGATCGCGCCCGGCGCGCGACTCAAGTGGTGCCAGCCCTACCTGCTGGACGACGTCGCCATGGACTTCCCGGATCTGCCCATCGTCATCGCGCACATGGGCTGGCCGTGGATCGCGGAGACGGTGATGGGGCTCGGCCGGAAGAACCCGAACGTGTTCTTCGACACCGGCGCGCTGCGGCCGAGCCTGCACTTCGGCGACGTGCAGTACACGGCCAAGGAAGGCATCTACCGCTACATCGAGAAGCAGATCCCGGGGAAGATCCTGTACGGCAGCGATTTCCCGAATGGCGATCCCAAGGAGATGGTCAGCGGATTCAAGGCCATGCCGCTGGCAGCGGACTTCCTCGCGAAGTTCATGGGCGGAAATGCGTCGGGGTTGCTGAAGCTGTAGCTCCGCCGGGAGTCCTCGGCGTCTGTTCCCGCCGTCGTCCGTTTCGCGCTACGAGGGCAAGCGGTCGGCGTCGGCGGGTGGCGGGACCTCGAACGCGTTGACGATGCCGCAGAGGACGGCGAAGTAATTCGCTGCCGCAGTCAACTCCACGAGCCACGGCGTGCCGTAGCGCTTCTGGAGGGTGTCGAAGGCGGCCTGGTCGACCTTGTTCGTCCTGAAGAGCTGACGCGTGTAGAGGATGATGTCGCGCTCCTGCTCGGTG
>JBKPPN010000345.1:0-7821 GCA_046733575.1 Candidatus Methylomirabilota bacterium
GCGCTCGAACCCCTGCAATACCAGCTCGGCCCAGCGCCCGTCCGGGGCGCCGCCCGGGAGCGGCACCTCGACCTCCGATCCCTGGCCGCGATAGCGCATGTCGCACCAGCGCGTGATCACCGTGTCGTCCGCCGCGATCCCCGCTCGCACGAGCGGCGCGCGCGCCTCGTCCTCGAGCGAGCGCAGGATGGCGGCGACCTCGTCCCAGCCCTCGGCGCCGAGCAACAACGTCCGCGTGCGCGCGACCTCGAATGCCAGCGGTGAGGCGAGGAAGCCGAAGCACGACCGCGCGCCCGCGCCCGGCGGCACGACGATGCGCGTGATGCCGAGACGCTCGGCCACCGTGCACGCGTGCATGGGCGCGGCGCCGCCGTAGGCGTAGAGATCATAGGCGGCGACTTCCTTCCCCCGCTCCACGGCGTGGATGAGCGCGGCATTGGCCATGTTCTCCGACACGATCTCGTGGATGCCCCACGCGGCCTGGATCTCCCTCATCCCGAGCGGCTCCGCCACGTGGCGACGGATGGCGACGCGCGCCGCGTCCGCATCGAGGGCCATGGTGCCGCCCAGGAAGTAGCCCGCGTCCAGGTAGCCCAGCAGCAGGTTGGCGTCGGTGACGGTGGGACGGTCGCCGCCGCGCCCGTAGCAGGCGGGCCCGGGCTCCGAGCCCGCGCTCTCCGGACCGACCTTGGGCAAGCCCATGCGGTCGATGTGCGCGATCGAGCCTCCGCCCGCGCCGATCTCGATGAGCTCCAGCACGGGGACGATGATGGGCAGCCCGCTGCCGCGACGGAACCGCCACATCCGGGCCACCTCGAACTCGCGCGTCACGCGCGGCTCGCCACCATCGATGAAGCAGACCTTGGCCGTCGTACCTCCCATGTCGAACGAGAGCACGCGCTCGGTGGTGGTGAGCCGTGCGTACGCCGCCGACGCGGCCACGCCCCCCGCGGGCCCGGACTCGACGAGACGGATCGGGTTCTCGCACGCCGTCTCCACCGTGCAGGTGCCGGCGCTCGACAGCATGAGCAGGAGCTCGCCGGCGAAGCCGTCGTCCCGGAGCTGGGCCAGCAGCGACCGCAGGTACGCCTCGACGAGGGCCAGCACGTACGCGTTCGCCACCGTCGTCGACGTCCGCTCGTACTCGCGGATCTCGCGAACCACCGACGACGACAGCGAGACGCGCACGCCGGGCGCCACGGCGCGCACGATGTCGCCAACGGCACGCTCGTGCGCCGGCTCGCGATAGCTGTGGAGCAGGCTCACCGCGATGACCTCCGCGCCCGCCTCGACGAGGCGGCGCGCGGCGGCCGCAACGTCGGCGTCGTCGACGGGGACGAGCTCGTGGCCGTCGCTCAGCCGTCGCGCCGAGATGCCCGCGCGCAGGCCGACGGGAACGAGCGGCTCCGGCTTCTCGATGAAGAGATCGTACGCGTCGTAGCGTCCCTCCCGCGCGATGTCGAGCACGTCCTCGTGGCCCACCGTGGTGATGAGACCGGTGCGCGCGCCCTTGCGCTCGATGAGCGCGTTGGTCACGAGCGTGGTGCCGTGGATGACGTGCGCCACCGACGCCAGGCCGATCCCCGCGCGCTGGAGGACACCGCGGATCCCGTCCATCACGCCCGCGGCCGGGTCCTTGGACGTCGTCAACACCTTGCCGATCATCTCCCGCTCACCGGCCGGTCCAGCGAGCACCACATCGGTGAACGTCCCTCCGATATCGACCGCCAGCCGCCACGTCATTGGAGCGAGGACCTCGAGTCAGCGGTGGAGCGCGGGTGGCCTGAGAGAGATGCGCGTGGATTCATTGGAGCGGGGACGTCGAGTTAGCGGTGGAGCGTGGGTGGCCTGAGAGAGATGCGCGTGGAGTCATTCGTCGGGGTCTCCGGCGTGAGGGCTCAGGGGCGTGATGAGGCGGCGCGGACGGCGTCGTCGAAGGGGCCGGACACGCGGACGATCTCGTTGACCGACCAGGCGGCGCGACGGATGGTGACGATGAAGAGCTCGCCCGCGATGCCGGCGGCGCGGGTCTGCGCGGTGACGGGCGCGAACACGAGCCCGCGCGGCGCATCGCCCGCCGTGAAGTTGGCCAGCTCGCCCGTGATGCCGTCGGGAGAGACGAAGACCACCTTGCCAGCGTGCCGGTCGGCCACGAACAGATTGCCCTCGGGGCTGAGCGCGATGCCGGCCGCGACGAGGCCGCGCAGGACGACGCTCACGTTCTCCTTGTCCTTGATGCGCCGGATCTCGCCCTGGCCGCGCTGCCAGGGCGCGTCGGCGTCCGCGTCGCTGGCAACCCAGAGCGCGCCGCTCTGATCCATCGCGAGCGCGCGCGGTCGACGCACCGCGAGGTAGCTCGGATCCGCCACCTTGCCGGTCGGGTCGAGCTTCAGCACGACGCCACGGTCGCGGTCCGCCACGTACACGTGACCGCTCGCGTCCACCGCGATGCCCTCGGGCTGGACCAGCAGCGGTGCCGCGCCCCGCTCCGGCGTGCCGCCCGCGAACAGCTGGGCGCGACCGTCGCGCAACCGGTAGATCGCGCCGACCTTGCGGTCGTGCTCGAACGTCGTGACGTAGAGATCGCCGCCATGCGCGACGCCGACGGTGGGATTGTTGAGCGGCGGTCCATACGCGAAGCGCGCTTCCGCCGTCGGCGAGAGATGACCGCCGCCGGGCGTCACGCGGAAGACGCGCGTGAGGTCGTAGTCCTCGCCGCCACCGTAGCGACGGCCGGAGCGCGCGAAGAACAGCGTGCCGCCGCCGTCGAACGCCAGCGTCGACGCGGACGGCACGCCGGCCACACGTGCGCTGCCCGTGTCGTAGCCGTCGCCGCTCACGTAGACGCTCGCGCTGAATCCCGACGCCAGCGTCATCTCGGCGATCACCGCCCGGGGCCCGCCCAGCGCCAGTACCAGGACGACGGCGAGGACGCGGATCACCGCGCGGCCTCGACATCGGACGCGGGCGCGGATGCGGCGGGAAGACGCATGGTGACCAGCGTGCCACGTCCGGGTCCATCGCTCGCAACGTCGACGGTGCCGTCGTGCAGCCGCACCAGCTGCTGGACGAGGGCCAGGCCCAGGCCGAGCCCGTTGTGGCGGCGACGCGCGGAGTCGTCGCCCTGGCGAAACACCTCGAACACGCGGGGTAGGAACTCCGCCGCGATGCCGGCGCCCGTGTCGCCGATCCGGATCTCCACGTCGTTGCCCGCGCGTTCGACCGTGACGGTGATCCGGCCGTCGGCGGGCGTGAACTTCACCGCATTGGCGAGAATCTTGGCGAGCACCTGGCGGAGACGGCCGGGATCCGCGCGCACGGTGGCGGCCGGGTCGATGTCGCAGCCGACCGTGATCGTGGCCTCGGTGAACGCCGTGGCGAGGTGTTCGCGCACCATGGCCGCGATCTCGGAGGCCGGGACCGCGCGCAGGTCGAGCTCGAGGCGGCCGCTCACGATGGCGGAGAGGTCGAGAAGGTCTTCGACGAGGACCTGCTGCAGGAGGGCGTTACGGACGATGGCGTCGAGGCCGCGACGCTGAGCGGCGGGCTCGAGCGCACGCGACGTGAGGAGCCGCGCCCAGCCGAGAATCGACGTGAGCGGCGTGCGCAGCTCGTGGCTCAGGATGGCGAGGAACCGGTCCTTCGCCTCGTTGCTGCGCTCGGCGACGTCGCGGGCCTCGCGCTCGCGCGTCAGTGACTGGGTGAGGGCCGTGTAGAGGTCGACGTTGGCGAGGGCGAGAGCGGCGGCGTCGGCCAGCGTCTGCAGCGCCTCCATCTCCGCTTCGGTGGCGCGGTGACGCGAAGCCCAGTAGGCGCCGATCGCCGCGACGGGATCGGACATGCGGACGGGCACCATGGCCAGGCTCTGCACGAACGTCGCCCGGTAGGCGTCGGCGGGGACGCGGGGATCGTCGTAGATGTCCTCGATCGTCACCGCCTGCCGGTTCCGCATCACCCAGCCGGAGACGCACATCCCGATGGGGAAGCGCTTGCCCTTCCACAGCGGGGCGATCGAGCTCTCGTCGGCGTAGTAGCAGTGATCGTCCTCGCGCAGCACGAAGGTCACGCCGTCGGCGCCGGTGAGCTCGCGCGCCACCCGCCGCACCACCTCCATGACGTCGCCCAGACTCCGGCTGAACGAGAGGTCCTTGATGGCCGCGAGCAGCAGGCGTCCATGCGTATCGATCTGGCTTTCGCGCATGCGGTCGTATGATAACTCGGCGTCACGCTTTGACGTCCCTGGCCGACGATGGCACGATGGGACGTCCCACGCCGTTCCCGAACGCGAAAAAGGAGCCCGCGATGCGCACCTACTTCGACATCGACCTGAGTGATCGTTCGATCAGCCGGCGCGAGCTGCACGGCGAGGAGATCGTCAAGGCCGGACGTCATTTGATCGCGAAGACGCTGCTCGAGTCGGGCGCCGCGACCGTCGATCCACTGTCCCCTGCGAATCCGCTCATCTTCTCGGCGGGCCCGTTCGCCGGCACCAGCTTCTCGAACGCCAACCGCACGAGCGTCGGCTGCAAGAGCCCCCTCACGGGGGGCATCAAGGAAGCGAACGGCGGTGGCACGTTCAGCTACGGGCTGGGGCAGCAGAAGATCGCAGGGTTCACGCTGAAGAACGCCGCGCCGGACTGGGTCGTCATCCACTTCAAGAAGGACGGCGGCATCGAGTTCGACGACGCCACCCCGTACATGGGCAAGGGCAACGTCGCGGCGGCCGAGATGCTGAAGGCGAAGTACGGCAAGAAGATCACGTACGCGCTGTGCGGGCCCGTGGGCGAGTACCAGGGACTCATCGCCGGCATCACGTTCCCCGACAAGGACATGCGGCCGTCGCGGCTGGCCGCGCGCGGCGGCGTGGGCGCGGTCATGGGGAGCAAGAAGGTGAAGGCGATCGTCGTCGACCTCGACAAGATGCCGACCTTCGAGGACCCCAAGAAGGTGAACGCGGGGATCAAGGACTACGCGAAGTGGCTGCAGGCCGATCCGTTCGTGAAGAACTTCTACGCCGCGCTGGGCACGATGGGCATGGCCGACGTGCAGAATCAAATGGGCGGCCTCCCCGTGCGCAACTTCAGCGCCGGCCAGCTCGCCGACGCCAGCAAGGGTGAGAAGTTCAAGATGGGCGCGGACTACATCGGACCTCTCAACACGGGCCGCGGGGGCGAGCAGACGCACGCCTGCATGCCGGGGTGCGTGATCCAGTGCAGCAATGTCTACCACGACAGCGCGGGCAAGGAAGTGGTCTCTCCCGTCGAGTACGAGACGCTCGGGCTCCTGGGGAGCAACTGCGGCATCGACGACCCGGACGATCTCGCCCGGCTCAACTTCATCGCCAACGACCTGGGCGTCGACACCATCGAGACGGGCGCGATGCTCGCCGTTCTCATGGAAGCCGGTCTGGCGCCGTTCGGCGACGTCACGTTCATGACCGAGGCGCTGCAGGAGATCGCGCGAGGCACCGAGAAGGGACGCCTGTGGGCGCAGGGCACCGCGCGCGTGGGCGAGCACTACCAGGTCCGGCGCGTGCCCGTCATCAAGAAGCAGGCGATCAGCGCGTACGATCCGCGCGTCGTCGAGGGCACCGGCATCACGATGATGGCGACGGCGCAGGGCGCCGATCACACTGCGGGCAACCTGCCGCGGCTGAAGTCGCGCGAGATGGACCTGGACGCGCTGGTGACCCAGAGTCTCGCCGTCCAGACGCGCATCGCGGCCAACGACTCGCTCGGCTTCTGCATCTTCGGTCAGAGCGTCACCAACGCGCAGGCCGAGTGGCTGGCCAGCACGCTGAATGCCGCGCACGGCACGAACCTCACGCCTGCCTTCTTCGAGGCGCTCGGGCGCGAGACGCTCCGTCTCGAGGCGGAGTTCAACCGCCGCGCCGGCTTCACCACGAAGGACGACGAGCTGCCCGCGTTCTTCTACAGCGAGCCGCTCGCGCCCACGAACCACGTCGCGCGCTTTCACGCGCAGGACGTGCACGGGATGTACGAGCGACTCCCCGCCTGATCGCTGGCACCTCCCTTGCGGTTTCCTCCGGTCGTCGAAACCGCCATACGAAGGGAAAACGCCATGATCAGTCGTACCGGATCTCTGGCTCTCGTTCTCGGGCTGCTCGCCGCGGCAGCACCGTCGTTCGCGTACGATGTGCAATCAGAACCGACGCCCTCGCGTCCGTGCGCCACGGGTGCGTGCGACTCCGACTCCGTCCAGCCACCCGCGCGCGAGGGCATGCCCAGCCGCACGCTGGCCGCGCAGGTGATCAGCATCGACGAGAGCGCGGGGCGCGTGCGGCTGCGCACCGAGCTGGGCATCGTCACCGTGCCCGCCAGTCCGGCGACCATCGGCCAGCTCAGCGTTGGTGACGTGGTGATGCTGCGCGTGGTGCCCGACTCCGACGATTCCCCGTCGGCCTCACCCCCCGGCGAGGACGACTCCGACGACTCCAGCCAGCTGTAGCTGAGAACGGGGGCCGTCGGACGGCCCCCGTTCTCCCCCCTTTGGTGGCCCGGACGCGTCCCGGCGGAGCCGCGACGCAGCTCGGAGTCACTCCACGTCAGGAGAGAATGAGCAAGGCGTCGACGGCGAGCGCGCCGTGGGGAAGCGCGATGAGGGGGTTCACGTCGATCTCGGTGATGCGGTCGCGCGCGGTGACCGCGAGCTGGGAGAGTCGCACGAGGGCGTCGACCACGGCGTCCTGATCGACGGGCGGGCGACCACGCGCGCCCTCGAGGAGCGGGAAGGCGCGCAGCGTCCGCAGCATCCGTGTCGCGCGCTCGGCGCTGACGGGAGCGCGCGCGAGGGCCACGTCGTCCAGATATTCCACGAAGACGCCGCCGAGGCCCGCCATGACCACGGGGCCGAAGGTCGGATCGCGGCGCGCGCCCAGCACGAGCTCCACGCCGCCCTCGGGCGCCATTCGTTGCACGAGCACGCCGCGCGGGCGCGCGTCGGGAAATTGCTCGCCCGCGCGACGCACGACGTCGACGACGGCCGCGCGCACGGCGTCCGCGTCACCGAGGTTCAGGACGACGAGTCCGTGCTCCGACTTGTGCGCGATCGCCGACGCGCAGATCTTCACGGCGACGGGATAGCCGAGTGCCGCGGCCGCCGCGGCGGCCTCGTCCGGTGTCGTGACGAGGCGTTCCTCCACGGTCGGAATCCCGCGGTCGCGCAGCACGATCTTGCTCGCGTGCTCGTCGAGCGGTCCCGGCGGCGACGCGACGACCAGGCCGGGCACCGCGTCCTCGGTCGTCGCGGTCGACGCCGCGACGGGGTCGCGTCGCGACGCGACGAGCGCCGCGATGCTCTTCAGGCAGCGCGTGCTGTCCGTGAAGACGGGAACGCCGGCGGCTCGGAGCGCGACTTCACCCTCCGGCGCACCCGCCACCCACGCGACCATGACCGGCTTCCGCGCCTCGCGGCTGACCCGCACGATGTCCGCCGCGATGCGCTCCACGGGGTACATGCGGTTCGCCATGCCGAGCGCGACGACGACCACGTCGATCTCCGCGCAGCCCAGGAGCACCTCGAGCGCGCGCGGCAGCAGCGAGAAGTCGCCGAGGATCTGCGCCGTGACGTCCACGGGATTGCCGCTCGCGCCGAAGGCGGGCAGGAACGCGCGCAAGGCCTCTTGCACCGGCGGCGAGAGCTCGGGCAGCGCCAGCCCCAGGCTCGCGCACGTGTCGGACATGATCACGCCGAGCCCGCCGGAGTTCGACAGCACGCCCACGCGAGGTCCCGCCGGCACGGCGGCGCGCGCGAAGCCGTACACGACGTCGAGCAGCTCCTGCGGGTCGCGCGCCGTGGTGG
>JBKPPN010000346.1:0-6443 GCA_046733575.1 Candidatus Methylomirabilota bacterium
GGTGGCTCCCGCGGATGAATCCGCCCGAGAGGAGGATCTCGTGGAGGTAGTCGTAGCCCGAGCGACGGATGAGCGGATCGCGGGCCCAGGTGTCCTGGCGGTGATAGCGCTCGACGACGAGTGTCCGGACGCGGGGATCGATGTCGCGAAACCACGGGGCGACGACGTCGGCGATCTCGGCGCCGCTTCGCTCCACTATCCAGCGTTGCGTGCGATGGTGGGCTCGCGTGAACGCCAGCACGACATCGCGGCGCGTGCGCAGAAAGTCCGGCGTCGTCATGTACGAGGAGAACGGCACCGGTCCCGTCGCCTCGCCCATCGACGCCACGAGGTGCGCCGCGCCATCCTCGAGCAACTCCTCCACCATGGGCTGTCCGGTCTCGAGGAAGTCGGCTTCCCCGCGCCGGAACGCGGCGATAGCGTCGGGCACGAGCAGATCTCGCCGGATCTTGACGTCCGCGGGATCGACGCCGTTCCGGCGCAGCACGGTGAGCATGCACTGCCACGGCGTGGGCGCCTCGGCGAACGAGATGACGGTGCGGCCGCGCAGGTCCGACCATCGGAACGTCGGCCGCGCCTCGCGCGCGAGCAGGAAGAACCCGTTCCGGCTGTTGACCTCGGCGAAGTGCGGCAGGAACCGGCCCTCGCGGTCGGCCAGGTCGAGGCTCCGCATGATGCCGCCCATGCTGATGTCGAGGCTGCCGTCCAGCAGCCCGCTCACCGTCGTGCGTCCCGGCCCCGACGTCGCGATCTCGACCTCGAGGCCCTCGTCGGCGAAGTGGCCCAGCCCCAGCGCGACGTACTGCGGCGCGTAGAACAACGAGTGGAAGGGCTCCATGATGGAGAGGCGCATCGGCGGCGCAGTATAGCAAGAGCCCGGGAAGGGGGCCTTTTGGGGACGACCGCACGCGACAACGCCCATTTAGATACTTCACGGATGCCAACGCTGCAGGTACTATCTGGCCCCAATCACGTTTCCGCGGTCGAGAGGTCAGGTCAATGGCGACAGCACCGAAGCAGGACGACCCCATCCAGGCGCTGCTGAAAGAGGGGCGGAAGTTTCCCCCTCCGAAGTCCTTCGTCAAGAGCGCCTCGATCACTTCCCCGGCGATCTACGCCCGGGCCCGCCGCAACCCCGTGCAGTTCTGGGAGAAGCAGGCGAAGGCGCTGCGCTGGATGAAGCCGTGGCGCAAGGCGCTGGAGTGGAAGCTGCCGTACGCGAAGTGGTTCGTCGGCGGCAAGCTCAACGTCGCGGACAACTGCCTGGATCGTCACGTCGAGGGCCCCCGTCGCAACAAGGCCGCCATCATCTGGGAGGGCGAGCCGGGCGACGCGCGCGTGCTGACCTACGCCGACCTCCACCGTGAGGTCAACCGCTTCGCCGCCGCCCTGAAGCAGCGCGGGATCAAGAAGGGCGACACCGTCACGATCTACATGCCGATGATCCCCGAGGTGGCCGTCGCCATGCTGGCGTGCGCGCGGATCGGCGCCCCGCACAGCGTCGTGTTCGGCGGCTTCTCGCCCGACTCCCTGCGTGATCGCATCAACGACGCGAAGTCGACCATCGTGATCACCGCCGACGGCGGCTACCGGCGCGGCCACCAGGTGAACCTCAAGAAGAACGTCGACGAGGCGCTGAAGGAGTGCCCGACCGTCTCGACCGTCGTCGTGTGCAAGCGCACGGGCCAGGACATCGCGTGGCAGAGCGACCGCGACGTCTGGTGGAACGAGTTCGTCGCCGACGCCCCGCGCCACTGTCCGCCCGAGCCGATGGACGCCGAGGACATGCTCTACCTCCTCTACACGTCGGGCTCGACGGGCCGGCCGAAGGGCATCGTGCACACCACGGGCGGCTATCTCACCGGCGTCAACGCCACCACGCGGATGGTGTTCGACCTCAAGGAAGAAGACGTCTACTGGTGCACCGCGGACGTGGGCTGGGTCACCGGTCACTCCTACATCGTGTACGGGCCGCTCTCGAACGGCGCGTCCGTCGTCATGTACGAGGGCACACCGGACTGGCCCGACAAGGATCGCTTCTGGCGCATCGTCGAGAAGTACGGGGTGACCATCCTGTACACCGCGCCGACGGCGATCCGCACGTTCGTGCGCTGGGGCGACGAGTACCCGAATCGCTGCGACCTCTCCTCCCTGCGCCTGCTCGGCAGCGTGGGTGAGCCGATCAATCCCGAGGCGTGGGTCTGGTACTGGAAGGTCATCGGCAAGGGACGCTGCCCGGTGGTCGACACGTGGTGGCAGACGGAGACCGGCGCGATCCTCATCACGCCGCTGCCCGGCGTCACCGTGGCCAAGCCCGGCTCGGCGACGCTGCCCTTCCCCGGCATCGAGGCCGAGGTGGTGAACCAGAAAGGTGAGAAGGCGGAGGCCGGCTACCTCGTCATCCGGCAGCCGTGGCCCTCGATGCTGCGCGGCATCTACGGCGATCCCGAGCGTTACCAGAAGCAGTACTGGAGCCAGCTGCCCGGCGTCTACTTCACTGGCGACGGCGCCAAGCGCGACAAGGACGCCTACTTCTGGCTCCTCGGCCGCATCGACGACGTGATGAACGTCTCAGGTCACCGCGTCTCGACCATGGAAGTGGAGTCCGCCCTCGTCGATCACCCCGCGGTGGCCGAGGCGGCCGTGATCGGCCGCACTCACGAGGTGAAGGGCCAGGCCATCGCGGCGTTCGTGACGATCAAGGCCGGACGCGACCAGAGCGATCAGCTCAAGGACGAGATCAAGGCCCACGTGGCGAAGAAGATCGGCGCGCTCGCGCGCCCGGACGACATCCTGTACGCCGCCGAGCTCCCCAAGACCCGCAGCGGCAAGATCATGCGTCGCCTGCTGCGCGACGTGGCGGAAGGCCGTGCCCTCGGAGACACGACGACGCTCGCCGACCCTGCCGTGGTGTCGGCGCTGAAGCAGCAGTACGAAGAGAAGGAAGCGTGAGCTCCGTCACTCACTACAGCAGTCAGGGGGACACCGCATGAGCGCAGCCACAGCGGCAGCCTACGTCGGCGGGCGCGTCGTCAGCAAGGAGGAAGAGCGACGCGTCATCGTCGCGTCCTCCGTGGGGACCGTCTTCGAGTGGTACGACTTCTACCTCTACGCGATCCTGGCCCCGTTCTTCGCCGGCCTCTTCTTCCCGCCCGGCAACCAGACCGCCGCGCTGCTCGGCGCCTTCGGCGCCTACGCGGCCGGCTTCCTCGTGCGGCCGTTCGGCGCGCTGATCTTCGGCCGTGTGGGCGACATGGTCGGTCGCAAGTACACGTTCCTCGTCACCATCGTGGTCATGGGCCTCTCCACCGTGCTCGTCGGGTTCATGCCGACGTACGCGTCGATCGGGTTCGCCGCGCCCGTGATCCTCGTGCTGCTCCGCCTGGCGCAAGGCCTGGCCCTCGGCGGTGAGTACGGCGGCGCCGCGACGTACGTGGCGGAGCACGCCGCGGACGACAAGCGCGGCTACGCCACCGCGTGGATCCAGACCACGGCCACCGTCGGCATGCTGATGGCGCTCATCGTCATCGGGCTCTGCCGCTACTTCCAGGCCGGGCCGACGTTCTCCAGCTGGGGCTGGCGCATCCCGTTCTGGTTCTCGATCCCGCTGCTGCTCATGTCGATCTACATCCGGCTCAAGCTCAACGAGTCGCCCCTCTTCCAGCGCATGAAGTCGCAGGGCAAGGGCTCCAAGGCCCCGCTCAGCGACAGCTTCCTGAAGTATCCCAACAACAAGTTCGTGGCCCTGGCCCTGCTCGGCGCGACGGCGGGGCAAGGCGTCGTGTGGTACACGGGCCAGTTCTACGCGCTGTTCTTCCTCCTCATCTATCTCAAGCTCGACTTCATCCCGACCTACGTGCTGGTCGGGCTGTCGCTCATCATCGGCACACCGTTCTTCCTCGTGTTCGGCGCGCTGTCCGACCGCATCGGACGCAAGAAGATCATCCTGGCCGGCTGCCTCATCGCCGCGCTGACGTACTTCCCGCTCTTCAAGGGCCTGACCCACTACGTCAATCCCGCCCTCGAGGCGTATCAGGAGAAGGTGCCGATCCAGGTCGCGGCCACCGACTGCAACTTCCACATCTTCATCGGGCCGTGGTCGCGCCAGACGCCGTGCGACCGCGCGAAGGACTTCCTCGGCAAGGCCGGACTGTCGTTCACGTCCGTGCCCGCCGTGGCGGCTGACGCGGTCGTGACCAAGATCGGCGACATCGAGATCAAGGGCTGGGACGAGGCGAAGTACAAGGAGGCGCTCAAGAGCACCGGCTATCCGCCGAAGGCCGACAGCAGCCAGGTCAACTGGGTGATGGCCGAGCTGATCCTCGTCATCATGGTCATCTACGTGACCATGGTGTACGGGCCCATCGCCGCGTTCCTCGTCGAGCTGTTCCCGACGAAGATTCGCTACACGTCGATGTCGCTGCCCTACCACATCGGCAACGGCTGGTTCGGCGGCATGCTGCCCCTGCTCGCGACGTCGATCGTGGCCGCCGCCGGCAACATCTACGCCGGACTCTGGTACCCGATCATCGTGTCCATGATGACGCTGGTCATCGGGGCGCTGTTCGTGCACGAGACGAAGGACCACAAGATCCACGTCGACTGAGCGCCGGGCCGACACCGCCCCGGCCGAGTGAGCCCGCGAGGTGGCGCGACGTGCGCCACCTCGCGCCTCAGACGTCCCGCTCGAAGAAGTACTCCTGCGTGTCGTTCGCATCCCCGGGCAGGACGCGCTGGCCGCCCGGGCGGAACCCCATCCGCACGTAGAGGCGGTGCGCGGTCTCGAATCGCGTGTCCGACCACAGCGTCACCCGTCGAAGCCCGCCCTCGCGGCACCACGTGAGGGCCGTATCCATCAACGCTCGCCCCGTCCCGCGTCCCCGAAGGGCCGCGTCGAGGTACAGCCGGTGGATCTCCGCAGTCGTCGCATCGAGCCGTTCGATGCCGACCGACCCGACCACCACGTCGCCGTCGCGGACCACGAAGAACGCCCCGCGCGGCGACTCGTAGCGCGCGGCGAAGTCGAAGAGGTCGGGGACCTCGACCACGGGATCCCAGACGAAGCCGTACTCGGCGTACACGCGCCCGATGAGGGCAATGACGCCCGGCACGTCGGCGCGCGTGGCCGCGACCACGACCAGCGGCGAGATCACGCCGGTCGAGACGCAGCCATGACGGCGGCGTCGCGTCGAGCCGGCAGCACGATGACCGCGAGGCCGAGGAGCACGAGTGCCATGCCGGCGAGGCGCACGACGCCAAACCGCTCGCCGAAGACCAGCGACGAGCCCGCGGCCGCCACGAAGGGCGCGAGCAGCGCGAAGGGCGCCACGGTGGCGGTGGGATGCCGTCGTAGGAGCCATCCCCACACCGCGTACGCGGCCATCGTCGCGACCAGACCGAGATACACCGCGGCCGCCACGCCGGTGGCCGAGGCATGTGCGAGCGCGCCGACCAGCGCGCCGCGGCCGTCGAGCCCAAGCGCCAGCGCAAGGGCGGGAAGCGGCGGCACCAGGCTCGCCCACACGACGAGCGACAGGACGTCGACGCCCCGCGTCCGCGTGAGCAAGACGTTGCCGACGCTCCAGCTCACCGCCGACAGCAGCGCCAGCGCGAGACCGCTCAGGCGGAGATCCTCGCCCATCGTCGTCGCGATCACGACGAGACCGGCGAGACCGAGCGCCATCCCGGCGGTCTGGCGGGTCGTCGGCCGCTGACCGAGCGCGACGGCGGCGAGCGCGATCGTGAACATCGCCTGGGTCTGGACGAGGACCGCGGCGAGTCCGGGCGGCACGCCGTGCGCGATGGCGAAGAACTGGAAGAGGAACTGTCCCGTGAAGAGCGTCAGACCGATGGCGATCAGCAGCCGCACGTCGACGCGAGGACGGGCCACGACGAGCGCAGGCAGCGCGGCGACGACGAAGCGCAACACGGTCAGCGCCGCGGGCGAGAAGCCGTCGAGCGCCAGCCGCGTCGCCACGAAGGCGCCGCCCCACACGACCGCGATCAGGACGGCGAGGACGACGTGCGCGCCCGGCATCGCGCCATCCTCGCACGGTCACGCCGACGATCCAGCGCGTACATGGACCGCCGCAGCACCGGCTCGCGCTGTAGAGTAAGCGCACTCGGGGGCCACGCGACTCGAGGCGGTCGAGGCCCTCCATGTCGAACACGAAGGAGACCGGGGATGAAGACGACGGCCGCGGTGCTGTACGAGGTGAAGAAACCTCTGGTCATGGAAGAGGTCGACGTGCTGGATCCCGGGCCGGGCGAGGTGCTGGTGGAGTGGAAGGCGAACGGCGTCTGTCACAGCGACCTGCACGTGGTGACCGGTGACTATCCGCATCCCCTGCCCGTCGTCCTGGGCCACGAGGCCGCCGGCGTCGTGCAGCGCGTGGGCGCCGGTGTCACGACGGTGAAGCCCGGCGACCACGTCTGCTCGAGCT
>JBKPPN010000347.1:0-8565 GCA_046733575.1 Candidatus Methylomirabilota bacterium
CGATGACGACGTCTCGATGCTCGACGATCCCTGCCTCGCGCAGCCCGTGTCGAAAAGCCTCCACGAGCGACCGGTCGAATGCGCTCGACGGCGAACCCAGCGGGAGGAATCCGATGAGTGGCGGACCGTTCGCCGGCTGCCCCATCGCGGCGAGCGGCGCGACCAGCGCACCGCCGGACAGGCCCACGAGCACCGCTCGACGGTCGATCAACTCGCTCACGTCTCCTCTCCACGAGTGACGGGGTCTCGGCACCACGGCCACGATCGCGGACCTTCACCTGCTGTTGTGTCGCGTACCGCTCCGCGCGGTCGACGCGAACGCACCCGGTGCACGGGCTCGACGGCGGGCGCTCACGAGCCATCGCGATCATACCCGGTCATGCCGCCGACGTCTCCGCGCACGACCCGGGCGGTGAGCGCGCGGTTGCCGCTCGAGCGTCACGACGGGCGCGGTCTGGGCCGCGCGCCGGCCCAGGGATCGTAGTCCGGATCCGGCGGCGCCTCGGCCGGCCGCTCCGCCTCGGGCACGTGACGGAGGTTCACACGGATGCGCGTCCACGTGCTCGACCGGCCGCGCATCGTGTCGACCAGCACGTCGTCCGCCTGCAGCTGCACGGCGGCCGCGGGATGGCGCGCCTTCCAGCGCTCCAGCCCGGCCAGCGCGTCGTCGCGGTGCTCC
The DNA here is from genome assembly GCA_046733575.1 of Candidatus Methylomirabilota bacterium. Classification (GTDB taxonomy): domain Bacteria; phylum Methylomirabilota; class Methylomirabilia; order Rokubacteriales; family CSP1-6; genus JBKPPN01. The sequence goes on from JBKPPN010000347.1 coordinate 680, forward strand.
GCCTTCGCGACCGTGATCAGCGGCTGCGACGGCACGCGTCCGCTCCGGGCCGCGCCCGTCGGCGTCCTGCGCCTTGACGGCGCAACGCGCGCCGGCTCCTCGTCGCGCTTTCGATAGTGCGGGGGCCACGGCGCGTCGCCGAGGCCGGCCGCTTCCTGGGCGGCGGACAGCGCCAGCAGCGCGTCGAGCGATCCGGCCGACGCGTCGATGTCCGCCGAGGCATCGCCTCGCTCATCCAGCCGATGCGGCGCGGTGACGAGCGTGAACGCGGCCGGATCGCACTCCGCGACCTCGTCCCACCCCAGCGGCATCGACACTCGCGCATCGGGCGTGGGACGCACGGACCAGGCGGAGGCGACCGTGCGGTCCTTCGCGTTCTGGTTGTAGTCGAGAAACACGCCGTGCCGCTCTTCCTTCCACCACTTGCTCGTGGCGAGCGCGGGTACGCGGCGCTCGACCTCGCGGGCCACGGCCAGCGCGGCACGCCGGACCTGGTCGAAGTTCCAGCGACGCTCGAGGCGCACGTTGACGTGCATGCCGCGCGAGCCCGACGTCTTGGGCCAGCCGACGAGGCCGTGCTCCTCCAGCACCTCCCGCACGACGAGGGTCACCCGCCGCACGTCGTCCCACGCCACGCCGGGACCGGGATCGAGATCGATGCGCAGCTCGTCGGGATGTTCCAGGTCGTCCGCGCGCACGGGATGCGGGTTGAGGTCGATGCACCCGAGATTCACGATCCACAGCAGCTGCGCCGCGTCGCGCACGACGATCTCCTGCGCCGTGCGTCCCGACGGGAAGGCAAGCTCCACCGTCTCGATCCACTCCGGCCGCTGCGCGGGCGCTCGCTTCTGGAAGAAGGGTTCGCCCTCGGCGCCGTCGACGTACCGCTTGAGCACGATCGGTCGCGCGGCGATCCCGCGCAGCGCGCCCTCGGCGACCGCCGCGTAGTAGCGGGCGAGCTCGAGCTTGGTGTAGCCCGCGCGCGGGAAGAACACCTTGTCCGGGTTGCTGATCGTCACCGCGCGCCCGGCCGCCTCGATCACCGTCGATCGTGCCCTGCCCATGCGTTACAGTGTGGCAGATCACGCGGACGGCGCACGTTCGCCGCACGCCTCCCGCGAGGCGCGGATGCATGCGCGGAATGGAGCGGGCTCAGCGTCGCGAGCGCAGGACCTCGGCGAGCTCGTGGGGCTGGACGGGCTTCGTCAGGTGCGCATCGAAGCCGGCGCGCTCCGCGCGATGACGATCCTCCGCGCGGCCGTACCCCGTGATGGCGACCAGCAACATGCCGTGACCTTCCGGTGTGGCGCGCACCCGCTGCGCCACCTCGTAGCCGTCGATCCCGGGCAAGCCGAGATCGACGAGGACGACCTCGGGCTGAGCACGGCGAAGGACCTCGAGGCCGTCCGTACCCGTGGCCGCCTCCTCGACGCGATGCCCCCAGGACTCGAGAAGCATGCGGAGGCCCACGCGGAAGTCACGGTTGTCCTCGATGATCACGATGTGACGTGAGCGCGCGGCGCCGAGCGTCCGGGCCGTCGGCGGCGGCGGTTCGACCGTCTCGTGCAAGGCTCGGGGCAGGCGCACGGTGAACTCGCTCCCGAGATGTGGGCCCGCGCTCGACGCGGAGATCGTCCCGCCGTGCAGATCCACCAGGCGCTTGACGATCGTCAGGCCGAGCCCGAGGCCGCCTTGCGACCGGTCGAGCGTCTGTCGCGCTTGCACGAACAGGTCGAAGATGGTCGGAAGCGCGTCGCGATGGATCCCCACACCGGTGTCCCGGACGGTGAGCACGGCGTCGGGGCCGTCGGCGGCGATCGTCACGTCGATGCCCCCGCCCGGCGGCGTGTACTTCACGGCGTTGTCGAGGAGGTTCGAGACGACCTGCTCCAGCCGCGTCGGATCGCCGAGGACCGTGACTGGCGCGCCGGTCAGTGCGATCGAGTGCTTGGTGGTTCTCCCCGCCTCCTGGAGCGAGGTAACCACGCGGACGGCCACGTCTCGCAGATCGACGGCGCGTCGGTGCAGCACGATCTTGCCCGAGACGAGCTTGGACACGTCGAGCAGATCCTCGACCAGGTGCGTGAGGTGCTGCGTCTGCCGGGCGATGATGCCGCGCAACGACGCCGCCTTGTCGTCAGGCGCGCCCCGCGTCTCGAGAATGTGAATGGCGGTGGTGATCGCGCCGAGCGGGTTGCGCAGCTCGTGTCCCAGCATCGCCATGAACTCGTCCTTCGCTCGATTCGACGCCTCCACTCCCCGGAGGTGCAGGGACAGGATCTGCTCGTTCTTGCCCCGCAGGCGCTCACTCACGCGCAGCAGCACCTTGAATCCGACATCCGGATGCGCGTCGGCCAGCGCCCGCATCCCGTCCCCTCTGATCTCCAGGACGACACAGCGCTCACGGGCCCGCACGGTGGCGGAGCGGGGCCTGCGCTCGAAGAATCCCATTTCCCCGAACGTTTCCCCGCGAGTCATGCGCGAGAGCACGATCATCTGGTCGCCGCCCGCGGACAGCACGGCTTCCGCCGTGCCATCCCCGATCAGGAAGAGCGAATCACCGGGATCGCCTTCTCTGACGATGATGGCGCCCGCTTCATAGGTGGACTCGATGGAAATGTCGTCGCTGAGGATGCAGGCGAGGTTCTTGTCGTCGAGACCGGCCAGGAAGGAGGTCGCAAGCAGCGAGGGCCAGTCGAACGCTTTCACGGCGGGCCCCCGTCCTGACGATCCGCGCTCCGTCGCACCGCGCGCTGTCCGAAGACCACAGTCAGGCGCATCAACACCCTTCAAGGCCTCGAAGTTCGTGACGAAGCGGCCCGACTCTACGCCCACGCGCCGGGTCGGTCAAGGAACCGGCGGGGCGATTTGTCGGTGCTCGAGACAAACGTCATGCGTGAGAATGGCGAACCTTGTATCTCGTCCGGGCCCCGATCAATACAGCGGCCAAGCCGCGGTTGGGCGTGCCGCCTCTTTTCTGCCGCCGTGATGGCCGGTGGAGAGTTTGATACGCGGGCGACGCGCCGCGTACGATCAGCGCGTGGTATCCGTCGACGACGTCGCCATCATCGCCGCCTGTCCCCATCCGGTGCTGCGGAATCTCCGCATCACACAGGCGTATCACGAGCTGGCGCTCGGCATGCGCGACGCGGTCGGCGCGGGAGCGAACTGGTGCACGTTCGCCACGTGGGCGTCCAAGCAAGCGGGGCAGACGATCCGTGGTGACGATCTCGGGCGGCGGATCGAGCAGGTCTTCACGTCCTCGGAGGCAGTGCAACTCGTCGTCGATCGTCTCCGGGGTGTTCGGCGAACGTTCACGCGTCGGATCGAGGCCGACGCCGTCCTGAAGGCCTTGCGGGATGCCTGCGCGCCGCTGTTCGTCGTCGCGCGGGTTGCCGACGCCGTCGCCCGAGGGAACAAGAAGGTCTTCGACGAGATCGGCCTCCAGTTCGCACGATTCCTCGCCGTAGAGCCGGGTGACCGCGAACGTTTCGTCGGGGGACTGCGTCTTGGCGATCCGCCGGACGGCCAGCGGCTCCTCGCGGCTGCCTTCCACGGATATGCCGGCGCGAGCGCGATCTCGGACCCCAAGCAGCGCGCCGAACGGATGCTGCTCGCCAATCTCCAGATCGGCCTGCACGAACAGACGCGCCTCCAGCCGGAGATCGCGGAGGCGTTGAACACCGGTGTGCCCGACGCGCAGGCGTTGAAGCAGCGCCTGCTCGATGTTCTCCTGCCCGACGCCGACCGCAGGTCCGAGCGGGCACGCGTCGAGCGCACGCTGCTCGATCGCCTCTGCGCTCCCGTGGTGGAGCGTCTCCGCGCCCTGGTGCGCGGGGAGATCACCGCCGAGCTGATGACACTGGCGTTGCCGGGCGTCGTTCTCCGTCTCGGCCGAGACGTCACGGGGCAGTTCCCGGCATCGCTCCTCACCGTCAGCGATCCCGAGCTGGCCACGTTCCTCAACGCGATCGACGCGACACCTGACACGCCGATCGGGTCGAGAAGTCACGATTGGGCGGACCTGCGCGATCGCATGCATTTCATCACCGACCTCTTCCGCACGCGGCACGAGGACGCGACGCTGTTCGATACGCCGTTCACGTCCGAGCAGTTCCGCGCGATCGCCGACGGTCTCACACCGGCCGGGCCGCTCTGATCGTCGGGCGCGCGGTCTCGGTGCGGCGACGCCTCGCGGAGGATCAGCTTGCGGCGCGACATCGCTGACGCGAGGCGGAGGACCAATCCTTCCTCGACCTTTGACGTCCGAACCAATTCGCCTCACGTCGGCATCGATCGGCACGTTCAGGATGAGTGAGTAGCCGACGATCTCGAGGCCGCGCAGATCGAACGACTCTCGCGAGCTTCTGGCGAACTAGAAAACATGTCGTTCGCTCTCGACAACGCAAGTTCACGGAGCTGTACGCGGCCGGGGAGCTGCGCCCGCAGGTCGACCTCGAACTGAACCGTGCGGATCGCGATCAAAGGCGGCGACGAGGACGAGCTCCCGGTCGTCGAGCGCAAGACGCGGTCGCCGGGACTCGCTGACCGTATGACAGTCTGCCGGCGGCGTCCGTCGTCTGGGGGTCCGCCCGAGACCGTCGTGGGATGTCCGGAGTAGAAACGTACCTAAACCGAAGCCGGTATCATTCCGCTGCCCCATGCGCGGGCGCCGAACGCGACCCAGGACGCGCCCTCTCAAAATCCCGAACAACAAGACGGTGCCGATCAGCGTACCGGCGACGAGGCCGATGGTGGGCACGTCGAGGGCACGACGCGGGTGGGCACGTGATGGCCCGGTCCGGCAGCGGACACCGGAGCCGACGTGACCCCGCCGGCAGAAGGGGGACGCGCGGGCGCGGATCCGGAGCGTACCGTTACTCGTGCTCAGAGATAGCTTTCTAGAACTCTCGAATGTGAGTAGCGACGCGCGGGCCGGAGGCGGAACGTGTCATGGGGACTCCGGCGGTCCGGTGTTCCTAGACGACGTGCTCGTTGCCGTGCATATCTACGGCCTGGAGAGCACGGCGCACGCTCTTTGCGAGTCTGCGCGGGGGGACGCCTTCGGCTTGATACCGACTTTGCCAGAGCGCTTCTGAGCCAGTTCGTAACCGTGCCGTAAGCGCCGCGCCGCGCACCAAGACGCTGTCCGGTGACCTCGGAGGAGACGAACGTCCGAGAGCGTCACGTTGCCGCAGCGGTGCGCAAGACTCGTGACAACTCAGCGCCGCACGATCGGCGCTCGCTGGTATGACGATGGGTATGGAGGTAGTGGCCCGCATCGCGGCTTTGACGACAAGGCTCGCACGCCGGCACCCGGACTCACAGACTCCGTCCGAAGGATCAGATCGACCCGCTCTCTTTCGATACGCCGTACTATTGGTTTCCCGGATGCGACGAGCGCGTCAGTGTACCAAGTGACGATAACGTTGACGATCAGCGGCGTGGCGAGGATAGCCCCATACACGCTGCGCGGGGGAGCGCCGCGCTCGCGACCTACTGGATCAGCTGATCGGCCTGGAGCAGCAGCGATGGCGGGATGGTGAGCCCGAGAAACTGTGCTGTCTTCATATTGATCACCAGCTGCAACTTCGTCGGCTGCTCCACGGGCAGATCGGCCGGGCTGGCCCCTTTCAGGATCTTGTCGACGTAGGCGGCAGCGCGCCGCTCACCCTCGCCCGTGTACTCCACATAGGCCATGAGGCCGCCCTCGTCAACAAACTGTCTCGTGTAGGAGATCGCCGGCAGCCGGCTCTCGACCACGAGGCGCAAGAGCCTGGTCTGGTGTCTGTCGAAGAACGGAGCGGGCACGAGGATGAGGGCTCCCGCGCGCTCTCGAGCCATGGCCGCGAAGGCGCCCTCTAGGTCGTCGGGATGTTGCACGTGCAGGAGTTGCATCGCCACGCCCGCCGCGCGGGCCCCGTCGCGCAGTACGTCCGCCGACGAGCGAGGCAACTCCTGAAGTGCAGAATTCTTGTACCGGAGAACTGCCACCCGGCGGACGCCGGGGACGGCTTGGAGCAACAACTCCAGACGCTTTGCGTTCAGCCCTACCGACGAGAAGCTCGCGAGGCCCGTCAGGTTCGCCCCGGGCCGGGCAATGCTGGCGACCAGTCCACGTGCGACCGGATCCCCGACATCCAGGAAAACGATGGGGATCGTGCTCGTCGCGTGCTTCGCGGCCAGCGCCTCGGCCGTCCCCCGTGCCACGATCACATCCGGCCCCCACCGCACGAGTTCGCTCACCAGGTCCCGAGCCCGTTCGTCCCGCATCTCTGTGAATCGCGAGGTGAGGGCGATGTTCTGTCCTTCCACGTACCCCAACTCCTGCAGCGCCTGCCGGAAGGCGCGGATTCCACCGAAGGGCGAGTCCTGTTGGACGGCGAGATAGCCGATCCGTGGCACCTTCCTCGGCGCCTGCGCGTGGGCAGTGAGCGGCGCCAGACAGAGGGCGAGGCTGACGATCATTCCGATGGCGGGGAGCTTCATGGCCGTTCTCATCAGGGAAGCGACCGTCCTGCCTTCGCGGCCCGTCATCCCGCTCGGTCCTCCAGCCGCATGCGCGCGGCCTCCACTAGCTCAACACCTATCTCGACGACCGCGGACCGTGCCAGGAAGGGGCTCGCTTCCTCCGTCTCGCGGAACGGCGAAAACGCCTCTGGCCCGTCAAACATGTGAAACGTCCGGTCCGGCTCCTGCCAGCTGACCCGCGGGATGAAGCCCCCGGCGAGCAACGAGAGCCACGGGGCGCATCTCAGTCCAGACCGCGTCGGTCTCATGCGATCTGGCCTCCACCGGGGTCGCTTAAGCGGTAACGGATCGTCGGGCGTTCCTCGCTAGGACTTGGCAATCATCGGTGATCCCATTGACTCTGCTCCTCGTGTCGAAGGACGACATCATTCAGTAACGGCCTCCGCATTACGATCCGGCCTGGGATCCTGACACGCGCGATCAAATCATCGAATGATGCAATCGTGCCCCACACGATCCCGGTCGAACGGAGCGTCTCCTGGTCGTCCCTACGCGGATGCTATGGATGGCGTAGCGGGCGTGGGCGCAGTCTTCTCGCAATTCCAAAGCGATGCGCCGCGGCCGTCACGTCGTTGACAATCCAGTCACAGCCGATGTGGCCAGCGGAACATCACTTCGGGATCCACCGTCACCGAACGCCTGTCACGGCTGAGACTCCGGGTACTCGTCGCGCATGCGCCACGCGTCGAGGCAACCTTCACGCGGCCGGCCGGGCCGAACTTTGTGGATACACTCGGCCATCCAGGCGTCGTAGTCGGCGGCGGTCTCCTTGGCTTTAGACCTGGGGCGAAGTCATGTGCGCCGGCCTTCACTGTCACATCTGACCGCGGACGGCCCGGGCCGCTCTGAGCCCCTGTTCGCGCGCGCCGAGGATCACGGCGATGACGAGCACGATGGCCGCGCCGATGGCGACGGCCAGGACGTCGTTGACCACGGCGGCCTCAGCGGGGCTTCCGCTTCCACGCACACAACAGGGCGGCGGGATAGCGGGCGACGTTGCTGTTCACCTGACGGGCGCACGTGTAGCAGAGCCAGATCGCGTTGTCCTCGTCGCGGCGCTCCGTATCCGACAGCGTCGGATCGTAACGACACTCCCCCGGCGTCATGCCGGAGATGGGCAGGACCACGCCGACATTGAGGCTCTTGGAACGGTCGTGCGTCGGGCCGCTCGTGAGCGTCTTGCAGTACGGGTTGCAACACCGGTCGTTCGTGGACGCGGCGACCGTTCGTGCCACGTCCTCGTCGAACTGTTGACGGCCGGCCAGATCCCGCACTGCGTATCCCCATGTGACGGTCATCGGCAGATCCCCCCGCTCTCACCGTAGTCCGAAGCGAGGAGCGCGGCTATTGGACCT
>JBKPPN010000348.1:0-3444 GCA_046733575.1 Candidatus Methylomirabilota bacterium
CCATGGACCCACGGTTGTACGCGGAGAACTCCAGAATGCCGGTGTCCATGCGGATGGCGTCCTCGGGACAGGCCTCGACGCAGTAGCCGCAGAACACGCACTTACCGAGATCGATGTCGAAGCGTCGCGGCATCTTCTCGATCTCGGGATTCGGATGCTCGTCGGCCACGATGTAGATGCAGTGCGCCGGGCACACCGTCTCGCACATCATGCACGCCACGCAGCGCGGCGAGCCGTCCTCGCGGCGCACCAGGCGGTGCAGCGAGCGGAGCCGCGGCGAGTACGGCCGCCGCTCCTCCGGGTACTGGATCGTGACGGCGCCGTGCGCGTCCTTGCGTCCGAGGCTGCGCGCGATGTGCTTGCCCATGTTGCGGAAGAAGTGCCCCGCGGTGAGGCCGAGTCCGGACAGGACCTCGCGCAGATAGAACCGCTGTCCCGTCTTCATGCGCGCCCGCCGAGGAGGATCACGATGGCGGTGAGCACGATGTTCAACACCGACAGCGGGAACAGGGCGAGCCAGCCCAGGCGCATGGCCTGATCGTACCGGAAGCGCGGGAGCGTCCAGCGGATCAGCATGAGGAAGAAGATCATGACGAGGACCTTCACGATGAACGCGCCCACTTGCATGAGCGTGACCAGCGTGGCCGGCAACGCCCACGTCGCCCCTCCGGGAAACTGGAAGCCGGCCGGACCGAGGTACGGGACCTGCCAGCCGCCGAGAAAGAGCGTCGTCACCATGCCCGCGATCACGACCGTCTCCAGGAAGTCCGCCATGGCGAACATCCCGAACTTCATCCCGCTGTACTCGACGAAGTAGCCGATGATCTCGGACTCGCCCTCCGGGGTGTCGAACGGGATCCGCTTGGTGGCGGCGATCCCCGCGGTGAGGAAGAGGATGAAGGCGAGCGGCTGGGTGAAGAGACCCCACTTCGGCAGGAAGCCCCAGAGCAGCGCGCCCTGCGCCCGGACGATGTCCATCATGTTCAGCGAGCCGTAGACCATGATCACGCCCATGATCGAGGCGCCGATGGCGATCTCGGCCGAGATCATCAGCGCGGCGGCACGCTGGGCGCCGATGATGGCGAAGTTGTTCCCCGACGACCAGCCCGCCATCATCACGCCGTACACGCCGAGCGAGAGCATCGCGAAGACGTAGAGGACGCCGACGTTGAGCGTGACCGCCTGGAGGGGGATGGCGCGCGCGCCCACGTGCAGGGTGTCGCCGAAGGGAATCGACGCGAACGCGACGAGGGCGAAGAACACCGAGACGAACGGCGCGAGCTGGAAGAGGAACCGGTCGGCGCCCGCGGGACGGAAGTCCTCCTTGGCGAGCATCTTGATGGCGTCGGCGAGCGGGTGCAGCAGGCCGAAGATGCGGATGCCGAAGATCGACGCCCGGTTGGCGCCGATGCGGTCCTGCATGATGGCGGACTGCTTGCGTTCGACCCACGTCATCAGCCCGCCCAGGTTCAGGACGAAGAGCATGATGAAGGCGACGCGTCCGAACGTGATGCCGGCGTCGATCATCAGGCGGGAGCCGTCGCGGTCATCGCGCCCTCGTCGGCGATGCCCTGGTAGCTGAGCCCGGCGAACGCCGGCACGGCGGCGGTCAGGGCCCGGAACCATCGCTCCGCGCGCTCGCCCGGCGCCTCACCACCGAGCGCCACGAGAAGCTGACCGAGCCACTGCCAGTCGGGGCGCGCGTCACCGAACGGCTCGAGTGCCGCGCGGAAGCGCTGGACGCGACCCTCGAAGTTCGTGAACGTCCCGTCGCGCTCGACCCAGGCCGCGGACGGCAGCACCAGGTGCGCCATGGCGCTGGTGGCATGGGCGTTCGTGCCAGCGAAGACGAGATTGGGCACGCGACTCAGGGCCTCGCGCACGTCCGCCGCAGGCCAGCCGCTCGCGAGGAGATCGTGGTGGAACACGAGCAAGGTGGAGATCCTTCCCGCTCGCGCCGCGGTGAGGATCGCCGCCGGGTCGCCGTCGAGGCCGAGCAGCTCGGCGCCCCGCGTGTTCGGGTTCTTGTCCGCGCGGATGAGGAGATCGTCCTGGTCGCCCGGCGTCAGGGGCGGCACCCGGAATGCCGTCTGACGGATCCCGGCCGTCTCGGCCACCCGCTTCAACGCGAACAGGTCCTCGTTGGACATCTTCGGCGAGGCCAGGATGCCGACGCGGTCGCCGCCGGTGCGCAGCGCGGTTGCGAGCGCCGCGAGCGCGGCGTCCCACGTGACGGGCGCGAGCGCGTCGCCGTCGCGACGCAGCGGTTGCGGCAGACGGTCGGGATCGTCGACGAACCGGAAGCCGTAGCGGCCCTCGTCGCACATCCACCACTTGTTGACGGCCGCGTTGAAGCGCGGCTTGAGGCGGGCCACGCGTCGGCCGTCCGCGTGGTGCGGTCGGCGCCGGTTCACGTGCACCTCGATGTTGCAGCCGCGCGCACAGCCCGGACAGATCGACTTCGCGGTGTCGAGGTACCAGACGCGCACCTGGAACCGGAAGTCGCGATCGGTGAGCGCGCCGACGGGACAGATGTCGACGACGTTGCCGGAGTACTTGTTCTCGAGGTCGAGCCCGGGGAAGAGCCCGATCTCGGAGTGGTCGCCGCGGTTGAAGATGCCCAGCTCGCCGGTCTTCGTCACCTCGTCGCAGAAGCGGACGCAGCGCGAGCAGAGGATGCAGCGCTCGGCGTCCAGCATCACATGCGGGCCGAGGGGGACAGCCTTGGGCTTGTGGACCTTGGCGTCCTTCATGCGCGGCTCGTAGAGGCCGTGCTTCATGTAGTAGATCTGCAGGAAGCACTCCCCCGCCTGGTCGCACACCGGACAATCGAGCGGATGGTTGATGAGGTGGAACTCCATCACGGACCGCCGGGTCTCCTTCACCCGATCGGTCTCGGTGTGAACCACCATCCCGTCCGCCGCCTGCGTGTTGCACGCGATGGTCGGACGCGGCGCCTTCTCGATGTCGACCATGCAGAGTCGGCACTGACCCGCGATGCTGAGCCCGGGGTGATAGCAGTAGTGCGGGATCTCGATCCCGAGCTGACGCGCGGCCTCGATGAGATTCGTCCCGGGCGCGACCTCGATCTCCTTGCCGTCGATCGTCAGTCTAGGCATATCGGCCCTCGGAGGGGGCTTCGCCCCCCTTCCGACGCTCGGCGCACGCCTGCGGCGTGCTTCTCGCTGCCTCCCCCGAGAACGGATTGCGCGGGCCGAGCCCGCGCTCGGACGCGGACGAGTGGAAGGTTCCCGTCATTTGGGAATCAGAGCTTCGAATTCCGGTCGGAACTTTTCGATGTAGGAGATGTAGGGGCCGACGGCGCCGTCGAAGAAGGCGCAGATCGTGGTGCCGGCGCCGCGCTTGGAGAGGTCGAGGATGGTGTCGAGGTCTTCCTTGCGGCCCCGGCCTTCGACGATGCGATGGGCCATCTTGTAGATCCAG
>JBKPPN010000349.1:0-5592 GCA_046733575.1 Candidatus Methylomirabilota bacterium
AGGTGATCCGCGTGTGGGGCTACGACAAGATTCCCTCCACGCTGCCCGGCGGGGCGATCGCGCTGGTCCAGGTGCCGGCCAGTCGGCGCCAGGCCGACGCCGCGCGTGAAGCGCTGGTCGGCGCGGGCGTCGACGAGGCGATCACGTACAGCTTCAGCGATCCCGCGCAGACGTGGACCGCGCCCTCCGCGCAGTCCCCGGCGCTCGTGCTCGCGAACCCGCTGAGCCAGGACGCTTCGCGCCTCCGTCGTCATCCCCTCGAGGGCGTGCTTCGCGCCGTCGCGACCAACGTCCGCCATCAGCAGTCCGACGTGCGGGTCTTCGAGGTCACGCGCACGTACGAGGCAGGCGCCAGCGGCGGGACGGAGGAGCCGCGCTGGGTGGCCATCGCGCTCACGGGGGCGCGCGTGCCCGCGTCGTGGCACGGTGGGCGCGAGCGTGTCGACGTGTACGACGCCAAGGGCATCGCCGAGCACGTCGCGCTGGGCCTCGACGTGCGCGACTGGCGCGATGCGCCGGCACGCGACGTCGCGGACGTGTTCGAGCGCGACGCGCGTGGCGCGCTCGCCCTCCGCGACGGCACCGTGATCGCGGAGTACGGCGAAGTCGCGGCGACGGTCGCGCGCCAGCTGGGGATCGAGGCCCCGGTGTTCGCGGCCATCGTCTCGCTCGATGCGATTGCGCGACTGCCGTCGGCCAGGGTGCGATACCAGCCGCTGCCGCGCTTCCCGTCGGTGCAGCGAGACGTGGCCTTCGTGCTGCCGGCCGGCGACGAGCCGCACGCCGCCGACGTCGAGGCGGCGCTTCGCGCCGAGGCGGGACCGTGGCTGCGCGACGTCACCCTCTTCGACCTGTTCCGCTTGCCCGACGGACGGCGTAGTCTCGCGTGGAGGCTGACGTACCAGGCGGACGACCGGACGCTGCGAGACGACGAGGTCAACGCCATCAACGAGCGCGCCGCCGAGCGGGTGGCGCAGCAATTCACCATCAGCCGCAGGGGGGCCTGAATGGCCGACGATGTGACGCAGCGACTGACACAGCTCGAGGAGGCCGTGCAGCGGGCGGGCGCCGCGCTGGGACGGCTACGCGACGAGAACGCCCGGCTCAAGCGCGAGCTGGCCCAGGTCGGCGAGGAGCGGAGGCAGACCGTGACGCAGATCGACGCCATCCTCAAGGACATCGCGAAGCTGGAAATCGAGTAGTGACGACCGAGCGCGCGCGCGTCGACGTGACGCTGCTCGGTCAGCCTCTCGTGATCCGCACGGAGGCGTCTCCCGAGTACGTCAAGACGCTGGCCGCGTTCATCGAGGAGCGGGTCGCCATACTCCGGAAGTCGGGCGTGCGCGACACCATGATGGCCCTCACCCTGGCCGCGCTCGACATCACCGACGAGCTCTTCCGCGCGCGGCAGGAGCGCGTGCAGGACGAGGCGACGCTGCGGAGTCGCCTCGAGGGCCTCACCTCGCTCCTCGACGACGCGTTGCCGCCCGACGAACGGTAGCCGCGGGGCTGCGCCATGGCGAGGAATTCCTTGACTCGCCTTCGCCCCGCCTGTACACAGGATGAGTCCCTGCGCTGTACGTGTTGTCGGGGGAAAGTTTCGACCTCGTTCGTGTTTCGGGAGCTGTCAGTGAGGCCGGTGTGCAAGCCCCTCTTTGAAGGGGACGCCTGAAGGTCTCCGGTCACGGCGCCCACCTGGTGCAAACCAGGTCCGAAACACCGTCGGCACACGGCAGAGGCGGGGACTCTTCACCCTCTTTGGTGGCCGTCTTGGTCCGGCCATTTGACTCATCCGCGCCCGCCCGCCTATACTTGCCGAACGTACGCTTGCTGATTTTTTGTCAGTATTGCAAGCCGGATGCACCCGGCGGGGATGACCAGCGATGATGGAAGCGGCCTCAGTGCTCCTGCTCTCCGTTGTCGTGCTCGTGGCGGTCGGCCTCGGATTCTTCCTCCAGAAATCCCTCTCGGATCGCAAGCTTGGCGACGCCACCGCGCGCGCCGCCCGCATCATCGACGATGCCGATCGTGACGCCGAGTCGCGGCGTCGTGCGGGCGATCTCGAAGCGAAGGAGCTCGCCCTCAAGGCGCGCTCGGAGCTGGATGCCGAGGGCCGTCGACGCGAGCGCGAGATCCAGCAGATCGAGCAACGAATTCTCGCCAAGGAAGAACAGCTCGCCCGCAAGCTCGACGACCTCGAACGACGCCTCGCCGAGTACACCGGAAAAGATCGCGACCTTCTCGCCCGTGAGCGCGCCCTCTCCGAGCGCACCGATGCGCTGACGGCAAAGGAGACCAAGCTCGCCGCCGCGGTGGAAGAACAGCGCCGCAAGCTCGAGGTGATCGCGGGCCTGACCGCCGAGGAGGCCAAGCGCCAGCTCCTGAGCCAGATGGAGGCCGACGCTCGACGCGAGGCCGCCCTGGTCGCCATGCGCTTGGAGGAAGAGGCGCGCGAGACAGCGCAGGTCAAGGCCAAGGAAGTCCTGGCGACGACGATCCAGCGTCTGGCCCCGGATTACACCGTCGAGACATCGGTCTCGGTCGTGGACCTGCCGTCCGACGACATGAAGGGACGGATCATCGGTCGCGAGGGCCGGAACATCCGCGCCCTGGAGCTCCACACCGGCGTCGACTTGATCGTCGACGACACGCCGGAAGCCGTGCTCATCTCCGCCTACGATCCGTACCGGCGCGAGATCGCGCGTCGCGCGCTGCAGATCCTCATCGCGGACGGGCGGATTCACCCGGCGCGCATCGAGGAGGTCGTCGAGAAGGTCAAGAAGGAGATGGAGCAACACCTCCGCGAGGAAGGTGAGAAGGCCTGCTTCGAGGTCGGCGTGCACGGGCTCCATCCCGAGCTGGTGAAGCTGGTCGGACGCATGAAGTACCGCACGTCGTACGGCCAGAACTGCCTGCAGCACTCCAAGGAAGTCGCGTGGCTGTGCGGAATGATGGCGGCCGAGATCAAGGCCGACGTCAAGCTCTGCAAGCGCATGGGACTTTTGCACGACATCGGCAAGGCGCTGACCCATGAGCAGGAAGGCAGTCACCCCGAGCTCTCGCTGCAGGTGCTGACGAAGTACAACGAGAGCCCCGAGGTCATCAACGCCGCGCTCGCCGGTCACGAGAACGTCGAGCCGCTCACGATCGAGGCCGTGCTCACCGAAGCGGCGGACGGCATCTCCGCCGCACGTCCGGGCGCGCGGCGCGATGTGCTGGAGAGCTACATCAAGCGGCTCGCCAAGCTCGAGGAGATCGCGCTCAGCTACAAGGGCGTCGAGATGTGCTATGCCATCCAGGCCGGCCGCGAGCTCCGCGTGATGACCCGCGCCGACATCGTGTCCGATCTGGACGCGCACCAGCTCGCCAAGGACATCACCAAGCGAATCGAAGCGGAGATGCAGTATCCGGGGCACATCAAGGTCGTCGTCATCCGGGAGACACGAGCCGTCGAAGTGGCAAAATAGCTTCATGAAGATCCTGATGGTCGGTGACGTCTTCGGCGAGCCCGGACGTGCCGCGATCGCCAAGCTCCTTCCGTCTCTCCGCGAGCAGCACGACATCGATCTCACCGTGGTGAACGTCGAGAACGCCGCCGCCGGCTTCGGTGTGACGCCCGCCATGGCGAAGACATTCCTCGATCAGCACGTCGACGTGATGACCTCGGGCAATCACATCTGGGACAAGCGCGAGATCATCGAGTTCATCACCAAGGATGACCGCCTCCTCCGGCCCGCGAACTTTCCGTCCGGCACGCCGGGCGCCGGCTACATCACCGTCAAGGCGGGTGCGTACAAGGTCTCGGTGCTGAACCTCATGGGCCGCGTGTTCATGTTGCCCATCGATTGCCCGTTCCAGAAAGCCAACGAGCTGGTGCCGCTCCTGCGCAAGGAGTCGCCCATCGTGCTCGTCGACATGCACTGCGAGGCGACCAGCGAGTCGCAGGCCATGGGCTGGCATCTCGACGGCCGCGTGACCGCCGTCGTGGGGACGCACCGTCACGTGCAGACGGCGGACGAGCGCGTGCTGCCCGGCGGGACCGCGTACATCACGGACCTCGGCATGACGGGCCCGGTCGACTCCGTCATCGGCGTGGACAAGGACATCATCCTGCAGCGCTTCATGAGCCAGATGCCGGTGCGGTTCGAGCCCGCGAAGGGTCCCGCCGCCCTGCACGGCGTCGTCATCACCGTCGACCCCGAGAGCGGCCGCGCCACGGACATCCAGCGCCTGCGCGTGCCCGCGTGATCGTCTCCCGGTGATTCTCGACGGCAAGGCCGTCGCCCAGCGCGTCCTCGGCGACGTGCGGGGCGGAGTGGATCGGCTCCGGGCGCGGACGGGCCAGGCTCCGACACTGGCCGTGGTCCTCGTGGGCGACTTCGCGCCCTCGCGGATCTACGTCGCGAACAAGAAGAAGGCCGCGGATCAGGTGGGCATCGCGTCGCGCGACGAGATCCATCCGAAGCTGTCCCGGGACGAGCTGTTGACGCTGCTGCGCTCGCTCAACGACGACCCCGGCGTGCACGGCATCCTGCTGCAGCTGCCGCTGCCCGACGACCTGGACGAGGACGAGGCCATCAACGCCATCGCGCCCGCGAAGGACGTGGACGGCTTCCATCCCGTGAACCTCGGGAACCTGCTCGCGGGCAAGCCGACGACGGTTGCCTGCACGCCCGCGGGCTGCATGGAGATCCTCGATCACTACAAGGCGGACTTGACCGGGGCCGAAGCGGTCGTGATCGGGCGATCGCGCATCGTGGGCAAGCCGCTCGCCCAGCTGCTGCTCGCGCGCCACGCCACCGTCACGATGTGCCACACGCGGACGCGCGACCTCGCCGCCCACACGCGTCGCGCCGACATCCTCTGCGTGGCCGCCGGCAAGCCCCGCGTCGTGACGGGCGACATGGTGAAGCCGGGCGCCTGGGTCATCGACGTCGGCATCAACCGGATGCCCGACGGCAAGCTCGCGGGCGACGTCGACTTTGCGTCGGTGGAAAAGGTCGCGCACGCCGTGACGCCCGTTCCGGGCGGTGTGGGGCCGATGACCATCGCCATGCTGCTCAAGAACACGCTGGCCGCGGCGGAGCGGCAGCTCGGGGTGCGGTGAGCCGGACCGGACGCTGCGCGGCGACCCGCGCGCCAGGCGGCGCGCCACGATGACGACGCGGACCGTGCTCTCCGTTTCCGCCCTCAGCGCGCAGCTGCGCGCGGTGATGGAAGAGCGGTTCCCCGCCGTGTGGGTCGAGGGCGAGATCAGCAACTTCAAGGTCCACGTGTCGGGGCACGCCTACTTCACGCTGAAAGACGCCGGCGCGCAGATCCGCGCCGTGCTGTTCCGCAATCGCACCCGACGCGTCCGCTTCGAGCCGAAGGACGGCATCCATGTGATGGCCTTCGGCGCGGTCGAGCTCTACGCCCAGCGAGGCGAGTACCAGCTCGTCGTGGAGATGCTCGAGCCCCGCGGTGTCGGTGCGCTGCAGCTCGCCTTCGAGCAGCTCAAGGCGCGGTTGGCGGCGGAGGGACTCTTCGACGCGCGCCGCAAGCGCGCGCTCCCGCGCTACCCACGCCGGATCGGCATCGTGACGTCACCGA
>JBKPPN010000350.1:0-6926 GCA_046733575.1 Candidatus Methylomirabilota bacterium
GGCGGCCGCTATCGCGAGCGCCGCACCGGACCCGTCCCGCAAGGCGGCGGCCGTCCGGCCCCGGCGCCTCGCCCGGCGCCGTCGCCCCGCCCCGTTCCCGTCGCCGAGTCGAGGCCGGCGGAGGTGGAGGAGAGCGCGCCCGCGGGTGAGCCGCACACGGCGCCGCACGACGAGATCGTGACCGTGGTCAGCGAGCTGATGCGATCGGGCCGCGGCGTGACCATCGACACGCTGGCCAACGCGCTCAAGGCCCGCGGGTTCCGGCGCACGCCGGGATCGCCGCGGCTCATCACACGACTGCGCCGCATCCGCGATCTGAGCATCGACCGCAACGGGCAGATCACGCTGGCGGGCAACGGAGACCGCGCACCCCGGCGTGTCGACGAGACGCCCGAGGACTCCGCGCCGCGTGACGAAGGCGACCAGGCCGTATCAGTCGACGAACCGTCGGAGCCCGAGGTGCAGGAGCCAGTTGCCGCGACGCCACCGTCGGAGGACGTCAGCCAGCCCGCGCGCGACACGAGCGACGCCGTGCACGACGAGGACAACGGCGATGCGCCGGGCATCGGCAACGAGCGCTATCCCGCGGCGCGTGCGCCGAGTCATACCCCGCACGAGGCAGCGGCGCGTCGGCGATCACGTCGGGGAGGCCGGCGGCATCGGCGCCGGCGTGAGGGGAGCGGCAGCGGGCAGCCGGTCTAGAGAGGACTGACCGCCGCCGCTCGCGGAAGCGGCGTTACTTCTTCTCGGTCGTCGTGGTGGAGGCGGCTTCCTTCTCGGCCTTCTTCTCGGCCTTCTCCATCTTCTTCTCGGCCTTCTTCTCGGCCTTCTCCATCTTCTTCTCGGCCTTCTTCTCGGCCTTTTCCGCCTTCTTCTCCGCCTTCTCCTCGGCCTTCTTCTCGGCCGGCGTCGGCGTCGTGGTCGTGGTCTGCGCCATGGCCGGAGCCGCGACCGACATCAGGAAGGCGCCCGCCGCAAGAACTGCCAGTGCCCGCTGGATCATGTAAGTCCCTCCTCCTGAAATGGTGTTGCATCTGAGAGACTCGCGGCGCGCCGCGATGGTTCCGCACGGCCGGACGTCCCGCGGCATTCTAACGCACCACCCTGTCGGCGCCGACACGGTCATTTGCGCAGTTCGCCGTCGCCCGGTGCGTGGTGAGCGATCCGCGGCGCTCGAACGCGCGCTCCGCCGCGTCTCGCGCCAGAGGTCAGCGGCCCCTGACGTCGACGATCGCCGGCTGGGCGTCGCGCGGCACGAGACCGGCCTTCTGCTGCTCGGCGAGCACCTCGTCCATGCAGCGCCGCCAGGCCGGGTACTCGCTCACGGCGCCCGCGCCGTACGTCAGCACGGTGATGGAGCCGTCCGCGCGCACCTCCTGCGGCGTGACCGTGGGGTACCGGTTGCAGCGCTGGATGCGCGTGCGTGCCAGGTCCTGCGCCGGCGTGTCCTTCAACGTGGCACAGCCGGCGAGAACGAGCACGGCGGCCAGCGCCACCGCCGACGTACGTCCCGTCATGAGCGCGATCCTCCTCTGGGCGATGAGCGGTCGCGCGGTGGCCGAGCGCTCAGGGTCGAACGATGGTCCGGTTGAGCAGGAAGCTGACGATGGAGACGACGAGCGCGCCGATGAAGGCGGGCCAGAACCCGTCGACGAGGAAGTTCAGTCCCAGTCTCTGCGCGATGCCGCTCGTGAGCAGCAGCATGAGCGCGTTGATGACGAAGATGAAGAGCCCGAGGGTGAGGATCGTCAGCGGCAGGCTGAGGAAGCTCACGATGGGTCGGATGATGGCGTTCACGATGCCGAAGATCAGTGCCACGACGAGCAGCGTCGACCAGTCGGCCATCGACGGCGACCCGTCCGACCGGCCGAGGCGAATGCCGGGGACGAGCCACGCCGCCACGAGCAGCGCGACGGCGGTGA
Source organism: Candidatus Methylomirabilota bacterium (assembly GCA_046733575.1). GTDB lineage: Bacteria > Methylomirabilota > Methylomirabilia > Rokubacteriales > CSP1-6 > JBKPPN01. The sequence goes on from JBKPPN010000350.1 coordinate 1,923, forward strand.
TGAGCCAGCGGACGAGCAGTCGCATGCGCGCATCTTACACGGCCGTGCGCGGCGCGGCGTGCGTCGCCGCGACCCGATGGTCGGGCTACTGGAACTGAAGGGTCGAGGCGCGGAGACCGCAGATCAACTTTCCGGCCGTCTCGAGACACCGGTCGTTCGACGGCGGCATCACCGGACCCGCCTGGGCATCACGGTGCCAGCGCTCGAGGGGGAGGTCCCGCAGGATGCCGGATCCGCCCGCCATGCGCATGGCCTTCTCCGTCGCCATCGCGCCGACCTCGGCACAGTACGTCTTGGCCTGGTTGACGGCCAGCATCGTCGCGTCGCGGTCGTCGGCCATCTTCACCGTGGCCGCCTCGTGGAGGAGGAGGCGTGCCGCGCGGATGGCGGTCCCCGTCTCGGCGATCGTCCGCTGCACGAGCGGGTGGTGGCTCATGGGTTCCGTCGATGGCTTGAGTGTCTTCGTCTTCGCGTACTGGACCATGTACTCGAAGGCGGCCTCGCCGATCCCGAGATACACGGCGGCGTAGCCCAGCGCGAAGCCCTGCAGGTCGATCGTCAGGTACTGCCCGGGACGGCCGACGACGTCGTCGGGCTCGACGACGGTGTCGTAGCGGAGCGCGTGACTGATCGTGCCGCGCATGCTGTTGGCGTTCCACGGCCGCTCGAGCTTCACGCCCGCCCCGCGCGGGATCATGGCCGTGACGGCGCCCTCGCGCGCCGTGCGCACGCCCTCGATGATGCCGGTGACGAAGTACCAGTCGGCCACGTCGCCCAGCGAGCAGAAGTGCTTCACGCCCGCGACGTGGTAGCTACCGTCGCCCATCGGACGGAACACGGTGGTCAGGACGAACGTGTCCCGGTAACTCTGGTCCGGCTCGCTCGTGATCGACGCGATGAGCTTGCCGTGCTGGACGATGTCCGCGAAGTACCGCCGCTTCTGGGCCTCCGTGCCGAGCGCGGTGAGGAATGTCGTGACCGTCGAGTGCATGTTGAACGTGAGCGCGGTGGCGGAGCAGCCCTTGGCCATCTCGCGCAGCGCGTGCACGTACGTGACGGGATCGACGCCGCGTCCGCCGTACTCCTTCGGCACCGTCAGCGCGAGCAACCCCGCGCGATGGAGGTCCGCGTAGTTCTCGACGGGAAACGTCGAGTCCGCGTCGTACCGTGCGGCTCGCGGGGCAAACCGCTCGCGCGACAGCTCCGCGATGCGATCGATGACGTCACGCTGTTCAGCCGACAGCGGCGGCAGCGGAAACACGACCGCGATCGTACCGCAGTGGTCCCGCCGCGTCGAGAACGGTCGCCGGACCGACGTACTGTGACCGTGGCAGCGTGGGTGAACGGCCTGCGCGCGGTTGACACTCTGGAAGAGCGCGTGCTTATCTGTCCCGCCATGTCGGACGGTGTCCTGCTGCAGACGGAGCGTCTCACGCGGGCGTACGGAAGCCTGATCGCCGTCGACCGCGTGGACGTGACCGTGCGCAAGGGCGAACTCCGGTCCATCATCGGTCCCAACGGGGCGGGCAAGACGACGTTCTTCCGGCTCATCTCGGGGGAGACGACGCCGACGTCGGGGCGGATCGTCTTCGACGGTCAGGACATCACGGGCCTGCCCCAGCACCGCGTGGCGCGCCTCGGGATCGCGAAGTCCTACCAGATCACCAACATCTTTCCGCATCTGTCGATCCTCGAGAACGTGCGGGTGGCGGCACAGGGCTACACGCGATCGTTCAACTTCTGGTCGCGCGCCGACGCGCTGAGCGACACCCGCGAGCGCGCCATGGCCATCCTGGAGGAGATCGGTCTCGCCAAGAAGAGCGAGATGCTGGCCGCGCACCTCTCGCACGGGGAGAAGCGGCATCTCGAGATCGCCATCGCGCTGGCCTCCGCGCCGACGCTGCTCCTGCTCGACGAGCCGACGGCCGGCATGAGCCCCGAGGAGACGGACGAGACGATGGTGCTGATCCGGACGCTGGCGGCCGGGCGCACGGTGGTGCTGGTCGAGCACAAGATGAAGCTCGTCATGGGGATCTCGGACCGCGTCACCGTCCTGCACCAGGGCCAGGTCCTCGCGGAGGGCACGCCGGACGAGATCCGCGCCAACACGCTCGTGCAGCAGACGTACCTCGGGGCGGGGCGCTGATGCTGCTCGCCGTCGAGAACATCCACACCTACTACGGCGAGGCGCACGTCCTGCAGGGCGTGTCGATCGCGGTGGATCAGGGCGAGGTCGTCACGCTCATCGGGCGCAACGGCGCGGGGAAGACGACGACGCTCAAGTCGATCATGGGCATCACCCGGCCGCGCCGCGGCCGCGTGCTCCTCGGCGGCGACGACATCACCGCGCTCGACACGCACCAGGTGGCGCGACGCGGGATCGCGTGGGTACCGGAGGAGCGGCGGGTGCTCCCGAACCTGACCGTGCTGGAGAACCTGCGCCTCGGCCGGCTGGGGGCGCGGGCCAACGGCGACGGCGACGACTTCGAGCGCGTGTTCGCGACCTTTCCGCGTCTCAAGGAGCGGATCGGCCACCTCGGTCGCTTCCTCTCGGGCGGGGAGCAGCAGATGCTCGCCATCGCGCGCGGCATGGTGGCTGCGCCCGCGATCATGCTCGTCGACGAGCCGACGGAAGGGCTCTCGCCCATGCTCGTCCAGACGCTGACCGACGTCCTGCGCGAGATCAACGCCAAGGGGACGACGATCCTGCTCGTGGAGCAGACGCTCGAGGTCGCGCTCGCGCTCTCGCACCGGCTCTACGTGCTGGATCAGGGGCGCGTGCAGTTCGAGGGCACGCCCGAGGCGCTGCGCCACGATCCCACCATCCAGCAGCGATTCCTGACCGTGTAGGCGCGACACCAGCATGAAGCCAGGCGAGCGCGACGTCCTTCTCGTCGTCGACGTGCAGAACGACTTCATCCCGGGCGGCGCGCTCGCCGTCACGGACGGCGACCAGGTCGTCGCGGTGATCAATCGCATCGCGCCGGCCTTTGCCCACGTGGTCCTCACGCAGGACTGGCACACGCCCGGTCACCTCTCGTTCGCGTCCAGCCATCCCGGCACGAGACCGTTCGACACCGTGCGGCTGCCCTACGGCACGCAGGTGTTGTGGCCCGACCACTGCGTGCAGAACACGCGGGGCGCCGCGCTGCACGAGGGTCTCGACGTGCCGCACGCGGAGCTGATCATCCGGAAGGGCTACCGCAAGGCGATCGACTCGTACTCCGCCTTCCTGGAGGCCGATCGCACCACGCACACGGGCCTTGCCGGCTACCTGAAGGAGCGCGGACTCCTCAACGTGTACCTGGTCGGGCTCGCGACCGACTTCTGCGTGGGCTGGTCCGCCATCGACGCGCGCGGGGCGGGCCTGGACGCCACCGTGATCGAGGACGGCTGTCGCGCGATCGACACGAACGGTTCGCTGGCCCGGGCGTGGGACGATATGACCCGGGCCGGCGTGACGCGCATCCGGTCGTCGGCGATCGAGGTATAGCGACAGAGGGGCCGCGGCCGGTGTTCGCGGCCGCGGCCCCGTGACGATGCGCCGCGGTACGCGGGGTCAGCCGCGCGTTGGCCACCCCTCGGGCGCGTCGCACGCGACCGTGCCCATGTCGGCGGGCACGGAGATCTCGAGAAGCTCGAGGTTAGTGGACGTCCGGGTCTCGTTGTGCCGGAGCCCGCCCGGGATGTACAGCGACTCGCCCGCCTGCAGATGAACGGTCTGGCCGTCCTCGAACTCGAGGTCGACCCAGCCGCTCAGCATGTAGACGAACTGCCCGTCGCAGACGTGGTAGTGCCAGCCCGTCGGCTTCGTCATGCCGTCAGCGCCCGACGTGATCTGGGCCCGCATGCGTCCGCTGCTCGCCGCCGTCACGCCGAGGTCGCGATACTTGAAGAAGGAGCGGCGGCCCTCCACGAGCGGCGCCGTGGCGGGTGTCGCATACGCGAGCTTGCCCGGGGCGTTCAGGGTCGCGGTGTCGGTCCGCGTGGTCGTGTCGTTCATCATGGCGCGCCTCCTCTGGTTGTCGGGTCGGGCTTCCATACTACGGGATCTCGCAGACGTCGTGGTGGTCGTGCGCGGCGACCTTGATGAAGCGCTCGGTGTGGCTCGGATGGACGGAGAGCTGCGCCGCCAGCACGCTGGCGGTCGTGCCGGTGCGGATGGCGAGGGCCGCCATCTGCACGAGCTCGGCCGCGGCGTAGCTGACGATCTGGACGCCCAGGAGTCGCTCGTCGGTCCCGTCGAACACGAGCTTCAGATAGCCGTCGTCCTCGCCGGTGGCGCGGCCGTTCGAGGCGCCGCGCATGTCGTGCGTCGCGACGTGACAGCGCACGTCCCTCGCCTCCGCCTCGCGGTGCGTGAGGCCGACTCGCGCGATCTCCGGCGTCGTGAAGACGGTCTGCGGAACGACGGACTCGTCGACGATCGCGTGGTCACCCTGGACCGCGTTGCGCGCGGCGATCCGTCCCTCGTAGGCGGCAACGGGCGTCAGCTGCGCCCGTCCAACGGCGTCGCCGGCGGCATAGATCTGTGGCAGCGACGTCCGGAGGTACGGCGTCACGTCGAGTCCACGCTGACCCATGATCAGGCCCAGGCCGTCCGCGCCGAGCGTCGACGGCGCCCATCGACGGCCGACCGCGACGCAGACCTCGTCGGCCGCGATCGCGTGTCGCGCGCCGTCTACCCTCACGTGCGCCGTGAGCGCGCCTGGCGACCCCGTGAGCTCGTCCAGCCCCGCGTTCAGGAGGAACCGGACGCCGCGGCGCTCCAGGATCGTGCGCAGGTACCCGGCGACGTCGGCGTCGAAGGCGGGCAGGATCTCCGGATCCCCTCCGATCACGGTGACGTCGGCGCCGAGGTCGCTGAACGCGCCCGCCATCTCGAGTCCGATGGCGCCGGCGCCGAGCAGGACGAGGCGTCGCGGGAAGCGAGGCAGGAACAGGATCTCGTCCGAGGTGATGGCAGCGGCGATGCCCGGGAGGTCCGGGATCACCGGCGTGGAG
>JBKPPN010000351.1:0-4684 GCA_046733575.1 Candidatus Methylomirabilota bacterium
AACTCGAGAAGACGATGGAGCAGGTTCGGCGGCCGGCGCTGGCGCTGCGGCGGTGGCGCGAGAGCGGTGCGCTGGCGACGCTGGTTCCCGCGCTGGCGGGCGTCGGGGACGTCCAGCTCGGCGCGCTCGACTGCCTGCCGCCGCCCGGGCTCCCCGGGCGTCCGCAGCGGCGCATCAACCGCCTCGCGCTGCTCTTCGTCGGGATCGGGGGCGACGAGGCGTCGAGGGCGACACGCGCACTGCGATTCTCCAACCTCGACTCGCGCTGGATCGGCGAGCTCGCCGAGCGCTGGCGGCGCCTCGCGGGGCCGATGCGTGAGGCGCTGCTCCGCGGCGAGGCGACGGACGGCGACCTTCGCCGGTGGGCCGCGCAGGCCGGCCGGACCCGCCTCGCGCCGCTGCTCAGGGTCGCGGCCGCATTATGGTCGGCGGAGCGCGAGGCGGGCCTGGAGGCGCCGGACGCGACGCGGGTGCGGTCCACCTACCGGCGTGCGGTGCGCACTGCCTACCGCGACCCGATCGAAGTTGGGGACCTCGCGGTGGACGGCGACGACCTGATCGCGGCGGGGATTCGCGCCGGCCCGACACTGGGTAAGATTCTGCACGCGCTCCTGGATCGCGTCATCGCGGATCCGTCGCTCAACGCGCGCGACCTGCTCGTCGCACTCGCACTCGACATGCAAGGGGCTCTCGACGGGGGCGGGCAACTTCCACCATTCCACACGGCGCGATGATCTTCTTTCGCGGTCGGCAGCCGGAGGCGTCGATCTGGCGCCGGTTTCGGTCGGGGCTCGACGGCTTCACGTTCATCAAGGAGAGCGACTACTACGCGGCGCACGTGGTCGCGAACGCCGAGCGTGTCGCCGACCTGTTCTACGCGCTGAGCGAGCACTTGCCGCCGGCGGTGGACGTGGCGATCGAGGACTTCCGGACCGGGCGCAAGTACGCCGGCCACAGCCTCGCGCTGCCCGACGTGCGGGAGGTCGTCGCGAAGCTCAAGGTGCCGGTGGCGGCGGCCGGCGGCGTCGAGATCTCGGTCTACAGCGCCGAGGACCAGCTCACGCTCAACCAGCACCTCGAGCTGTTCATCTACGCGCGCACGGACCGGTGGCTCTACATCCTGCAGGGCAAGGGGCTGCAGGAGGTGCGCGCGGTGCGCACGAAGAGCTGGAAGCTGTCACGCGGGTCGTTCCCGGCGTCGCCCGAGCTCGAGGCGGCGCTCGAGGCCGCGCTGCAGCGGCTCGGCCTCGCGCCCGACGACGCGTGAGCGCGGTACCGGGCGAGCGCGCGTGAGTCGCGCCGCGCTGGCCTACGCCGCCGTCGCCGCCGTCGCGAACGTGCTCGGCGCCGTGGCGGTGACGTCGCGGGCGCGGTGGAGCGTCCGCGCGCTCGACGCGATGATCGCGCTCTCGGCCGGCTTCATGATCTCGGTCACGCTGATCGACATCCTGCCCGAGGCGCTGTCGCGGGGCGGCAGCGGCGCGGCCGTCGCGGCGCTGGTGGGCTACCTGCTCGTGCACCTCACGCAGCACACGCTCGCGACGCACTTCCACTTCGGCGAGGAGACGCACGCCGTCAGCGAGGCCGTGGGCGCGTCCGCGCTGACGGGACTCATGCTGCACACCTTCGTCGACGGCGTCGCCATCGCGAGTGGGTTCCAGGTGAGCGAGCGACTCGGCGTCGTGATCTTTCTCGCCATCCTGCTGCACAAGTTCCCGGAGGGTCTCGCCATCTCGAGCCTGTTCCTCGCCGCGGGCGCCGGGCGGCGTCGCGCGCTCGGGGCGGCGGCGTTGCTCGGCGTCGCGACGATGCTCGGCGTGATCCTGACGGGCGCCGCGGCGCCGCTCGGCAAGTGGGGGCTCGCGCTGTCGGGCGGCGTGACGCTCTACGTCGCCGCGTCGAACCTCGTGCCGGAGTTCCAGGCGAAGAAGGGGTGGCGGCTGCCGGCGAGCTTCTTCGCCGGCTGCGCGACGTATTTCTTCGCCCACTGGCTCATACCGAGCTGAGCTCCACACCGAACGCCGGAGTCGCTGGGCGAGCGCGGTCGCCTGTTCCGCCTCGCCCGGCGTCCGCGGCGCGACGCTCGATCACTGGCGTCTCGCGGTGACGTACAGCGAGTCGGCCACCCACACGAGCGGCCTGACGACCCGGCTCGCACGGCGCAGCAGCTCGGACGCGCGGATCAGCAGCCGGTAGCGACGCGGCAGCAGCGGCGCCTCCGCGGGCTGGGCGTTGAGCGAGAAGTACCCGTCAACCGTGATCATCGACGGGCCGACGAGAGCGCTGAACCGGCGCCGCAGCTCGGCCGGCGTCCAGTACCGCACCTCGAAGTTCCGCGCCGAGCGGAACCGGCGTCGCGCCTGGTGGTAGAGGCAGCGTACGCCGAAGGCGTTGGGCATCTGGATCAGTGCGACTCCGCCGGGCTTCAGGACACGCCGGAAGTCGGCGATGGCCGTCGCCACGTCCGCCTTCGGCAGGTGCTGCAGGACGCTGTACGAGAACACGGCGTCGAACGTGCCGTCGGCGAACGGCAGGTAGCGCGCGTCGCCGACGACGTAACGCGCGGGGAGCCCGAGCTGCCGCGCGACCCGCCGCGCCGCGCGCACGGCGTGCAGCTGCGGGTCGAGGCCGACCGCGGAGTAGCCGCGCCGCGCCGCGGCCAGCGTCCACCGCCCCCAGTTGCAGCCGACGTCCAGCAGGAGCCGACCATCGCCGGGCGGCAGCCTGAGCTCGGGTATGGGGTAGGCAGCCAGCCTGCCGACGACGGGGCGGTAGAAGAATCCGCCCGTCGCGGCGATGACGTGCTGCACGTGCGGATCGACTTCGCCCGGGGCGAGCGGTTCGTGGTCGGCGACGTCCACCGCGGCGTCGTCCGGCGCGCGCGATTGGGCGATCGACTCCAGGGCGCCGGCGTGGGGGTGATCGACGTCGTCGCGGAGCAGCACTGGAATTCCGTCCAGCACGGGGAAGCGCCGGCCGCACGTCGGGCACGAGAGCGACGCGGCCACGCCAACGTGCAGCACGGCGCGGTCCCACGGGCACGCGAGCCTGCCGTCGAACCACGGATCGAGTCCGGGCATCGCGAGGGGGTGAGAGGCGAGACTGCTCCGCGAGGACGCGGGCGGCGCGAGCACTGGCCGTCCGCGCCGCCGCGCCTCTACACTACCTGCGAGCCCGCCGGGGGGAAGCCCGTGGCGCCCACCGGACCGGGCCGGATCGCAGCACGTCCGCGGCTCGAACTTCGCAAGGAATGGCCCCGATGCCTACACGCCGCCCCTCACGCGCGGCCGGCGCCGCCGACCCGTACGCCGACGACCCGTCGCTGTTCGACGGCGCGCGAGCGGCGCTGCCGCTCGCCGCCCGCATGCGTCCGCGCACGCTCGACGAGTACGTGGGCCAGGAGCACATCCTTGCGCCGGGCAAGCCGCTGCGAAAGGCGATCGAGTCGGGCGTGGTCGGCTCACTCATCTTCTGGGGCCCGCCGGGCACGGGCAAGACCACGCTCGCCCACCTCATCGCCGCGACGACGCACCGCGTGTTCGTGCCGTTCAGCGCCGTGAGCGAGGGCGTCCCACGATTGCGCGAGATCTTCGCGGCCGCGCGCGAGCGCATCGCCTCCGGCGGCCGGCAGACGGTGCTCTTCGTCGACGAGATCCACCGGTTGAACAAGGCGCAGCAGGACAGCCTCCTGCCCGCAGTGGAGAACGGCGTCGTCACTCTCGTTGGCGCGACCACCGAGAACCCGAGCTTCGAGATCAACGGCGCGCTGCTCTCGAGAGCGCGGGTCTTCGTCCTCAGGCCGCTGTCCGCCGACGACGTCGCGACGGTCGTGCGTCGCGCGCTCGCCGACACGGAGCGCGGCCTCGGCACGACGGCGATCGCGGTCGACGAAGACGCGCTCGCGGTCGTCGCCGCCGAGGCCGACGGCGACGCGCGGCGCGCGCTGACGGTCATCGAGGCCGCGGCGGCCCACGTCGGGCACGGCGGGCGCATCACCGTCGAGGTAGCGCGCGAGGCGATGCAGCTGCGCTTCGCGCGTCACGACAAGGCCGGCGAGGAGCACTTCAACATCCTCTCGGCATACCACAAGAGCCTCCGCGGCAGCGACCCGCAGGGCGCGTTGTACTGGATGGCGCGAATGCTCGAAGGGGGCGAGGACCCGATGACGATCTTCCGCCGCGCGATCGCGATGGCGGCGGAGGACATCGGGTTGGCCGACCCGGAGGCGCTGAAGCTCGCGGTCGCGGCGCGCGACGCCTACCACATGCTCGGCGCGCCCGAGGGCTACCTGCCGCTGGCGGAGATGACTATCTACCTGGCCACGGCGCCGAAGTCGAACGGCGCGAAGGTCGCGCTCGACGCGGCGCTCGACGCGGCGCGGGAGACCCCAGCGGCGCCGGTCCCACTGCACATTCGCAACGCGCCGACGAAGCTCATGAAGGACCTCGGCTACCACGCCGGCTACAAGTACGCGCACGACTCGCCCGACGCGTTCATCCCGCAGGAGTACCTTCCCGACGAGCTGAGCGACGCGGAGTTCTATCGGCCCGGTACGTTCGGCTTCGAGCGCGAGGTCGCGAAGCGCATGGCGTGGTGGGACGGGCTGCGGGCGCGCGCGCGCGGCGAAGGTGACGCGGCGCCGGCGTCGGCGGCCGACGCCGGCGCGTCAGGCGCGGGCGACGGC
>JBKPPN010000352.1:0-10198 GCA_046733575.1 Candidatus Methylomirabilota bacterium
GTCGAGGAATTCGCGAAGCACGGCGAGAAGTACAGCGCCTCGATGGTGGGGCACAGCGTCGGGCCGTGGTTCCACCAGCAGGAGCCGATCCTGTCGATCCATCGCCCCGTGCCGCTCGAGGACGGCATGGTGCTGGCGATCGAGCCCTACCGCGGCTCCTGGCACATCCAGGACATGATCGTCGTGCGGCCGTCGGGGCCGGAGCTCATCTCGCCGAAGTTCTCCATCGACGAGCTGTTCGTGATCGACGTCTGAGGCTCAGCGCGGCTTCGGCGGGTACATGATCACGAAGTTGTCGCGATTCGGCATCTTCACCTTCGGCAGGGTCTGCGCGTTCATCTCGTCGCGCTCGCCGATGATGCCGTTGAGGTTCAGCAGGTACGCGGTGAGCGCGTAGACCTCGTCGTTCGTCAGCGTCTGCGGCTGGATGTACGGCATGGCGCGACGCACGTAGTCGAAGATCGTCGTGGCGTACGGCCAGTAGCTGCCGATCGTGCGGACGGGCGCGTTGCTGGCCAGCGTGCCCTGACCACCGACGAGCCGGTCGTTGGGCTGGCCCGCCCCCTTCACGCCGTGACACGCCTGGCACTTCTGCTCGTAGACCGCGGCGCCGTCCACGGCGGTTCCGCGTCCCGGCGGCAATCCGTCCCCGGATGGCGCCACGCTGATGTCCCAGCCCGCGATCTCCTGCGCCGTCGCGACGCGGCCGAGGTTCGGCGTTTCATGGCGCGTGGTCGCGGTGCTGCAGCCGGTCATGACGATGAGCAGGGACAGCAGCGCGAGCTCACGCGTAGACATGCTTGACCTCCCCGCTCGGGGCGACGGCCCACGCCACGATCGCGTTGTAGTGGAAGATGACGTTGCTGCCGTGCTCGGCGATCAGGGCATCGCGCGTGGGCTGCACCGCGCCCGTCTCGTCCGTCGCGCGCGACTTCAGCACCGTTGCCGTCCCGTCCCACGTCCACGGCAGGCGAAAGCGCGTGAGCGCGCGCGGCAGCACCGGACCCGAGAGCTCGGCGGCTGTCCAGCGCTGGCCGCCATCGGTCGATACCTCGACACGGCGAACCGCGCCGTTGCCCGACCACGCGATGCCGGTGATCTCGTGGAGTCCCGCGCCGGGGATGGCGATGCCGGGTGACGGACGCGTGATCACCGACTTCACCTCCATCGGGAACTCGAGGCCGAGCACCTTGCCGTTGGCCTGCAGCTTCGAGTAGCGCGACGTCTCGTCCTTCGTCATCGTCGGTTCGGTGGTGACCTTGATGCGCCGCAGCCACTTCACGTGCATGTTGCCCTGGTAGCCGGGGACGAACAGGCGAACGGGATAGCCGTTCTCGGGGCGCAGTCGCTCGCCGTTCTGGAAGAGGGCGAGGAACGCGTCGTCCATCGCCTTCGCCATCGGGATGCTGCGGCTCATCGCCGCCGCGTCCGCCCCCTCGGCGAGCAGCCAGCCCGCGCTCGGGTCGGCGCCCGCCTCATCGAGCAGGGAGCGCAGGGGGACGCCCGTCCACTCGCTGCACGCGACGAGCCCGTGCGCCTGCCCGACGCTGAGATTGGGCGGCGTGGCGCCGTACATGAGCTGGCTGTTGCCCGCGCACTCGATGAAGTGAATGCGGGACACCATCGGATAGCGGAGCAGCGCGTCCATCGTGAACACGAGCGGACGCTTGACCAGGCCGTGGACGAGGACGCGGTGCTGGGCGGGATCGATGTCCGGCACGCCGCTGTGGTGCCGCTCGAAGTGCAGACCGCTCGGCGTCAGCATGCCGTCGAGCGCCTCGAGCGGTGTGCGCGAGGCGCCCGTGCCGGTGGTGCCGGGCGCCGACCGGATGAGGGTCCGCGTCACCTTGCTCTCGAACTTCGAGGGCGACCCGTACTCGCTCAGCGGCGCGCCCGGACCTTTCATCCACGGCGGCGTGTCGGGCGGCGCCGACGCGTTGGCGCTGCCCGGTGCGGCCGCCGCGGCTACACCGGCCGCGCCGAGGGCTGCGGCGCTGCGACCGAGGAAGGTGCGACGTGTGATGAAGGGTGGAGGAGCGGGATCCGGCATGGCGTCTCTCCGTCGTGCGTAGGGTCGTGGGTCGTCGGTCACCGAAAGTGCGCACGCACTCTGTCCCGAGCGCGGACGAGTGTCAAGAACGTGCGCGATGATGGGCGCATGGACGACGCCGTCCCGCCTCCGGGATTCCGCTACCACCCCGACGTGATCGCGCCCGACGAGGAGCGCGAGCTGACGGAGCGCCTTCGCGCTCTCGCATGGCAAGAGGTGAAGATGCGCGGCCAGGTGGCGCGTCGACGAACCGTCCACTTCGGCTGGCTGTACGGGTACGAGTCCTGGCGCATCGAGCCCGGCCCTCCGATTCCCGACTTCCTGCTGCCGCTCCGCGAGCAGGCCGCCGTTCTCGCCGACGTCGCCGCGGATGCGCTGGCCGAGGTGCTGATCACCGAGTACTCGCCGGGCGCGGGGATCGGCTGGCATCGCGACGCGCCGATGTTCGGCGACATCGTGGGCGTCTCGCTGCTGTCCCCGTGTCGCTTCCGGTTCCAGCGCGGCAAGGGCGCCGCGCGCGAGACCCGCGCGGCGGACCTCGCGCCGCGCTCCGCGTACGTGATGACGGGCAGCGCGCGCTGGCAGTGGCAGCACAGCATCCCGCCCATGAAGACGTGGCGCTACTCCGTCACGTTCCGCACGCTGAAGGATTCACGCTGACGCTATGATGTCGTGAGGGGAGGAGACCGCAATGTGGAGCTATGGAAAGTCGAAGCTCGAGATGCCGACGCGGGAGACCGCGCTCCCGGGACGTGCCGAGCACATGCCGGTGCCGGCCAAGCACCACGTGAACGGTCATCCGCTCACGCCGCCCTTTCCGGACGGGATGGAGCGGGCGATGTTCGGCCTCGGGTGCTTCTGGGGCGCCGAGCGCAAGTTCTGGCAGACGCCGGGCGTGTACACCACGGCCGCGGGGTACGCGGCGGGCGTGACGCCGAACCCGACGTACGAGGAAGTCTGCACGGGGCGGACGGGCCACAACGAAGTCGTGCTCGTCGTGTTCGATCCGAAGGTCGTGAGCTACGAGACGCTCTTGAAGGTCTTCTGGGAGAGCCACGACCCGACCCAGGGCATGCGGCAGGGCAACGACGTCGGCACGCAGTATCGCTCCGGGATCTACGTCTACTCGCCCGAGCAGCGGCGGCTGGCCGAGGCGTCACGCGACGCCTTCCAGCGGGAGCTCACGCAGGCGGGCTACGGCGGCATCACCACCGAGATCCTCGACGCGCCCGACTTCTACTACGCCGAGCACTATCACCAGCAGTACCTCGCCAAGAATCCCGGCGGCTACTGCGGTCTGGGCGGCACCGGCGTGAGCTGCCCCACCGGTCTGGCCGAAGCGACCACGCGGTAGCCGAGACCCCGGCGCGCGGGGGCGTCGACGTCCCCCGCGCGCTTGCGCCGCGCGCGGCCGCTGTGCTCTGATGTGCCGCGTTCATCACGGAGGCCTCGCCATGATTCGTCCGTCCTTGCTCCTCGTCGTCACCGTCACGTGCCTGCTCCTCGTGCTGACCGGCGTCGCGGCCGCACAGGACGAGATCCGCATCGGCGCCTTCGCGCCGCTCTCCGGCATCAGCGCCGACGTCGGAGCGCAGATCCGCGCCGGCATCGAGGTGGCGGTGGAGCGCGCGGGCGAGGTCCAGCTCGGCGGCAAGCCCGTGAAGCTGCGCGTGATCTGGTACGACACGGAAGGCAAGGGCGACGTCGGCCTCAACGTCGTCACGCGCGCCCTCACCGTCGACAGGATCCACGCCGGGGTGGGCTTCCTGTCCAGCGATGTGTTCATCCGCGTGATGGACGAGTTCCAGAAGGCCGGCATTCCCGTCGTCGACTGCTGCGCGGCGTCGCTGAAGATCGGCGACAAGATCGCCCAGACGAAGGCCCAGCACGTCTTCCAGCTCAGCCCCACCGTGAACGACATCGCGCGCTCGCTCACCGCCGCCGTCGTCGCGACCGTCAAGCCGAAGAAGGTCGTGATGCTGAACGAGAACACCGACGCGGGCCGCGACTTCTCGCGCATCGCGCGCGAGTGGCTGAGCGCGAACGCGAAGGACGTGGAGGTCGTGGGCGACGAGTTCGTGGAGCGTGGCATCACCGACCTCACCCCGCAGCTGGCCAAGATCAGGCGCACGGGCGCGCAGGCGATCATCGGCGAGATCTACGGCTCGAGCGGCCCCGTGCTCTTCAACCAGTGGTACGAGCTGCACGTGCCCGCGGTGATCGCGCACATGGGCGCCACCGTCGCCGCGCAGAGCTTCGTCGACCAGCACGCGCGGCAGATGGAGGGCGCCATCATCAACAACCGATGGTGGCCCGCGCGCTACAGCGAGGTGTCGGAGGCGATGCTGGCCGCGTACAAGAAGAAGACGGGCAACGACGCGACGAACTTCTCCGTCCAGGGCCACGACGGGATGCTCGTCCTCATCGAGTCGCTCAGGAAGGCGGGCAGCGCGGAGGCCGCGAAGCTCCAGGCCGCCATCGAGAGCGGCACGTTCGTGTCCGCGTGGGGGACGCGCAAGTTCACGTCGCTCGCCGAGGGGCACCGGATGCCCATCCAGACGGTGGTCGTGCAGATCCAGAACGGCAAGAAGGTGCCGATCTACCCGGAGTCGGTCGCGGCGGGTGCCGGCGGCAAGTTCGTGCCCGTGCCGCCGTACGCGTGGGAAAAGAAGTAGCGGCGACTGAGGCGCCCCGGCGCGCTCCGCGTCTCGCCGTCTCCGGACTGACGAAGCGCTTCGGCGGACTGGCCGCCGTGCGCGAATGCTCGTTCGACGTCGAGGCCGGCACCGTCGTCGGCCTCATCGGCCCGAACGGCTCGGGGAAGACGACGGTCTTCAACCTCATCACGAGCCTGCTCCGCCCCGACGCCGGACAGGTGCGGCACGACGGGGAGCGGATCGACGGCCTGTCGACCCACGCCATCGCGCGGCGCGGAATCGGCCGCACGTTCCAGGCCGTGAAGCTCTTCCGCGCGCTCTCCGTGCGCGAGAACCTCGCCATCGCGGCCATGGGCCGTCGCCTCACGGGCTGGCAGCCGCGCGCCGACGCCTGGCTCGCGCGCGTGGGCCTGAGCCGACACGTTGACGCCACGGCCGGCAGCCTGTCGATCGGACAGCAGCGTCTCCTCGAGCTGGCGATGAACCTCGTCGTCGAGCCGGACGTGCTCCTGCTCGACGAGCCCCTCGCCGGCGTCCATCCCGTCATCCGGGCCCAGATCGCGGAGACGATCCGCGAGCTGCGCGCGGGCGGTCGCACCTTCCTGCTCATCGAGCACCACATGCCGTTCGTCATGGGACTCTGCGACAAGATCGTCGTCATGGACCACGGCGAGAAGATCGCGGAGGGGCCGCCCGCCGCCATCCGGGGCGACGAGCGCGTCATCGCCGCACTGCTCGGCCGCGCGCGGCGCGAGTCGTGAGCCCCCTCGACGCGCCGATCCCGTGATGCTCGACGTCGCCAGCGTCCGCGCGGGCTACGGTCCGCTCGAGATCCTGCAGTCGGTCTCGCTGCACGTGAACGACGGGCAGCTCGTCGGCATCATCGGTCCCAACGGCGCGGGGAAGTCGACGCTGCTCAAGACCGTCTTCGGCTATCTCGTGCCGACGTCGGGCGCGATCACGTTCGACGGCGCGCGGCTCGACGGGCGGCGTCCCGACGAGATCGTGGGGCAGGGCGTCGGCTACGTGGCCCAGGCCGGCGGCCTCTTCGCCGACATGTCGGTGCACGAGAACCTGCTCCTCGGCGGCTACGCCGTGCGCTCGACGCGCGACGCGCGCAGCGCCGCGGACGACGTCTACGCGCGCTTCGCGTTTCTCGCCGGCCGCCGACACCAGGCGGCGGGGAGCCTCTCCGGCGGCGAGCAACGCATCCTCGCCGTCGCACGTGCCCTGGTGCCGCGGCCCCGGCTCCTGCTCCTCGACGAGCCCTCGGCCGCGCTGGCGCCGCGCTTCATCGACCAGGTGTACGAGACGATCGCGGGCCTCAACGCCGACGGCATCGCCATGCTGATCGTCGAGCAGAACGTCGAGGCCATCCTCGCCGTCGCTTCGCGCGTGTTCGTGCTCGACCTCGGCACCAACGCCTTCGATGGCACCCCGGCCGAGCTCCGCGCGAGCGATCGCATCCGGCGGCTCTATCTCGGCGAGAGCGACGACGCCGGCCTCGACGTGACGCGGATGCCGTAGCCCATGCTCGAGTCGCTCGCGGAGTTCGCCATCCAGGGCCTCGTGCTGGGCGGCCTCTACGCGCTGTTCGCGGTCGGGCTCACGCTGATCTTCGGCGTGCTCGACGTGATCAACGTCGCCCACGGCGAGCTCTTTGCCGTCGGCGGCTACATCGCCGTCGTCGCCATCACGCTGCTCCATCTTCCCGGCGCCGCCGGCATCGCCGCGGCCGCCGTGGGCGCGTTCCTCCTCGGGCTGACCCTCTATCCGCTCCTCATCGGGCCGCTCCGCCGTCGCCTGGGCGGACGACCGAGCGGGCCGCTCTACCTCGTGCTGACCCTGGGGCTGTCGACGTTCCTGCAGTCGAGCCTGCTCGCCCTGTTCGGGGGCGACTACCGTCGCGTGCCGCCCCATCTCACCGGCATCCTGGACCTCTCCTTCACGGCGGTGAGCTACCAGCGTCTGCTCGTGCTCGCCGTGTCGATCGTGATGCTGGCCGGTCTGTTCCTGTTCCTGCGCTTCCACCGGCAGGGCCTCGCGGTGCGCGCGGTGGCACAGAACCCGGACGCCGCGCAGTCCGTCGGCATCCGCCTCTCGCGCGTGTTCGCCCTGACGCTCGCTCTCGGCGGCGGTCTCGCGGGAGTCGGCGGCGCGCTGGTGGCCCCGCTCATCAACGTCTATCCCGCCGTGGGCTTCCCGCTGACCATCAAGGCGTTCGCCATCACGATCCTGGGCGGGATGGGCAACCTCGCCGGCGCGCTGCTCGCGAGCTTCGTGGTCAGCCTGGCCGAGGCGTTCTCCGTGATGCTGATCCCCTCCGAGTGGCAGAACGCCATCGCGTTCGCCGTGATGATCGTCGTCCTGCTGCTGCGGCCGTCGGGACTGCTGGGCCGCGCGGTGCAGCGGTGACGCTCGTGCGCCGACGCGTGGTGGTGATCGCCACGCTCGCCGTGGCCGCCGTGCTGCCCGCCGTCGTCCCGCACGCCTTCGTGCTGACGCTCGCGACCCAGGCCGCGGTGTGGGCGCTGCTCGCCGCGAGCTGGGACCTCCTGAGCGGCTACACCGGGCAGGTGTCCTTCGGTCACGCCGGCTTCTTCGCCCTGGGCGCCTACGCGGCCGCGACGGCGACGAAGCACGTGGGCCTCACGCCGTGGCTGGGGCTCCTGCTGGGCGCGCTCGTGGCCGCGCTGGTGGGCCTGCTCACCGGCTTTCCCGCCCTGCGGCTGCGCGGTCACTATCTGGCCCTCGTGACGCTGGGACTCGCGGAGATCATCCGGCTCGTGGCCCAGAACTGGCTGTCGCTCACCGGCGGGCCGTTCGGCATCCACGATTTCCGCACGTTCCCGGGCCTGCCCACGACGGGACTCGCGGAGCGCCAGGCCCGCTACGTCGTCGTCGCCGTCATCGTGGCCGCTGCCGTCATCGTCATCCATCACGTGTGCGAGCGCACCGAGGCGGGCAAGGCGTTTCGCGCCATCCGCGAGGACGAGACGCTCGCGGAGATGCTGGGGATCGACACCACCGTGTACAAGCTGCTCGCCTTCGCCCTCAGCGCGACGTTCGCGGGCCTGGCCGGCGCGCTCTATGCCTACGACGTGCAGCTCGTCAGCCCGACCGTCGCGTCCGCCGCGACCACGTCGTTCGTGATCGGCATGGCGGTGTTCGGGGGGCTGGGCACGATCTGGGGGCCGGTGCTCGGCGCGCTGGTGCTGTTCGCGCTCAGCGAGGGCCTGCGCTTCGTCGGCGTGGTGTACAACCTGATCGGGGTCGGTCTCGTGATCATGGTCTTCGTCATCTTCTTCCCGCGCGGCATCGCGGGTGTCCGGAGAGCGGCATGACGTATCGGCTCGGCGTCGACGTGGGCGGCACCTTCACGGACCTCGTGCTCGTCGGCCCCGACGGGGTCGCGCGCACGCGCAAGGTGCTGTCGTCGAGCGGCAACTACGCCGAGGCCATCATCGCCGGCGCGCGCGACCTCCTCGCCGACACGGGCGCAGGCGCCGCCGACGTCGCGGAGATCATCCACGGCACGACGGTCGCCACCAACGCCATCCTCGAGCGGCGCGGCGCCGCCACCGGCCTCATCACCACCGAGGGCTTCCGCGATCTGCTGGAGATCGGTCGGCTCCGACTCGCGCGCCTGTACGACATGAGCTTCGAGCGCCCGACCCCGCTCGTCCGTCGGC
This sequence comes from Candidatus Methylomirabilota bacterium, assembly GCA_046733575.1. Lineage (GTDB taxonomy): Bacteria > Methylomirabilota > Methylomirabilia > Rokubacteriales > CSP1-6 > JBKPPN01. Next base: position 8,400 of record JBKPPN010000352.1, read on the forward strand.
GCTGGCGCACCGAGGTCCGCGAGCGGATGAATCACCGCGGCGAGATCCGCACGCCGCTCGATCCGGCCACCGTGCACGCCGCCCTCGATCGGCTGCTCGCCGAGGGCGTCGAGTCCATCGCGGTGTGCTTGCTCCACGCGTGGGCGAACGGCGAGCACGAGCGCGCGGTGGGCGCGATCGTGCGCGAGCGCGCGCCCGGCATCGCGCTGACCCTCTCGTCCGAGATCCTGCCCGAGATGCGCGAGTTCGAGCGCACGAGCACCGCGGTCACCAACGCCTACGTCATGCCGGTCATGGATCGCTACCTGTCCACGCTCGCCCGTGAGCTGAGGATTCTCGGCGCGCGGTGTCCGCTCCTCGTGATGCAGTCGAACGGCGGCGTGATGACGGCGGACAGCGCGCGTTCGCGGCCGGTGCACGTCATCGAGTCCGGGCCCGCCGCGGGTGTCATCGCGACGGCCGCCCTCGCGCGACGCGTGGGCGCGGCGAACGCGATCAGCATCGACATGGGCGGCACGACGGCGAAGGCGTCGGTGATCGAGGCGGGCGAGATCAACCGGGCGGGCGAGTTCGAGATCGGCGGCGCGATGTCGCAGGGGAGCCGCCTCAACAAGGGCTCGGGCTTCCTGCTCCGCGTGCCCGCGATCGACATCGCCGAGGTCGGCGCGGGCGGCGGCAGCATCGTGAGCGTCGACGACGCCGGCGCGCTGCACGTCGGGCCACGCAGCGCGGGCGCGCTCCCGGGTCCGGTGTGCTACGACCAGGGCGGTCAGGACGTGACGCTCACCGACGCCAACGTGTGCCTGGGCTATCTCCATCCCGAGCGGCTGCCCAGCGGCCTGGCTCTCGACGCGGGCAAGGCGCGCGCGGCGCTGACGGATCAGGTGGCGCGCCGGCTCGGGCTCTCGCTCGACGACGCGGCGTACGGCGTCTACCTGCTCGGCTGTGCGGGGATGGCGCGCGCCGTCCGCGCGGTCACCATCGAGCGCGGGCGCGACCCGCGCGACTTCGTGCTCGTGGCGTTCGGCGGGAACGGACCGCTCTTCGCCGCCGAGATGGCGCGCTCGCTCGAGATCGGCACCATCCTGGTGCCACCCGCGCCTGGCGTGTTCAGCGCGGTGGGCCTGCTCGAGGCCGAGGTCGAGCACCACCTCGTGCGCACGTTCCTGCGACCGCTGCCATCGACGCCGCCCGCCGAGATCGCGGCCGCGGTCGCCGCGCTGGAGCGCGAGGCCGCCGCGCTGCTCGCCGAGGAAGGCCACGGCGCCCGCCCGATCGTCGAGCGTCGCGTGGACTGCAAGTATCAGGGCCAGTCGTTCGAGCTCAGCGTTCCGCTCCCCGCGACGCTCGACGGCTCGCTCGCAAAGGAGCTGAGCGAGACGTTCGGGCGCGAGCACGAGCGGACGTACGGGCACCGCGCCGACGACGATCCGATCCAGCTCGTCAACCTGCGGCTCACCGCGCGCGTCGTCCGTCCCGCCGCGCCCGATCTGCGCGTCGCCGACGCGCACGCCGCCGCGCACGGCGAGCGGCCGGCGTACTTCGGCCCCGCGCACGGGACGCTCGCGACACCCGTGGTCGCACGACGCGATCTCGACGAGGCGTGGCGCCCTGGACCGCTGCTCGTCGATGAGTACGACGCGACCACGCTCGTTCCGCCTGGCTGCTCCGCGCGTCGCGACGAGCACGACAACATCGTCATCCGCGTCCAGTGAGAGGCCGCGGGTGGCCGAGCGTCGCAGACGGGAACGCGCTGCACGACGCGAGGAGGCGTGAGGGAATGGCCGCGATTATGGTGC
>JBKPPN010000353.1:0-6519 GCA_046733575.1 Candidatus Methylomirabilota bacterium
ACCACGACGTCGTACGTGTCCGGCGCCGGCGCGCGCTCGGCGCTCGGCGACGGCGGCGGCGTGTCGGCGGCCGCGACGGGAGCCGGCGCGGGAGGAAGATCGCCGACGTGGTAGCCGAGATCGCGCAGCCTCGCGACGACGCGCTCCGCCGTCGCCGCGTCGCGATACGCGCCGACCTGCACCCAGTAGACGCCGCCGCCCTGCCCACCGGTGGCGCGCGGCGCCGCCTTCACGGTCCGCGGCGTGTCCGTCATGCTCACCGTGCCGGGCTCGCCCGGGCGAGACGGCGCGCTGGCGGCCGGCTTCGACTCGGGCCCCGCCGTCGTCGTCGACGCCGCGGGCGCGGGCTTCGCCAGTTCGACGGGGGATGCGGACGAAGTGGGAGCCGGTGGTGCTGATGGAGGCGTCGCGGCGGAGGGCGCGGTCGGCTGCGGGGGCTCGGGTGAGGCCGCCGGCGTGGCGGGCGGCGTCGCGGTCCCGGGCGGCGTCGGCCGCGCGAGCGCGGTCGTCTCCTGGATGGGCAGCCGCGTCCAGTCCAGCACGTACGGGATGGCGACGGCGGAGATCACACCGAGGGCAGCGACACCGATGACGGCACGGAACCATAACGCCGCGAAGATGCTACGGGGCTCGTCGACCTCGAACTCTTCCTCTCGTCCGTCTTCCAAGCGCTCGTTCGTCATTCGCCCTCACACGGTGAGGAAAAGCATCCACGCATGCGCGGATCTTAGCATAGGGGTTGCGATTTCCATGCTTTTCAGGAGCGCTTCCCCGCCGTCGGCACGCGGGGTGGCACCCCGCGGCCCGGCCCTGCGGCCGACGGTGAGAACGCGATGTCGGAGAAGAGCGCCTCGGCCTCGCTCTGCGTGTCGTTGGAGTCGACCATCAGCGCGATCGTCCCCACCCGCGGCGGCGTTCGACCGAACGTGGCGACGTAATCCGCCGCGACGTCGCGCGCCTCTCGCTGCCACGCACGCCCGCCGTCGCCCGAGCGCAGCACGATGATCTTCACGTTGCCGGCCTTCGGGCTCGTGATGCGCGTCTGCACGGGCGCGCGCGAATCCCAGACGTAGCCGAGCACGTCGCTCTGCGAGAGCGGTGCGGGCCAGCGCGGGAACACGACGTAGAGCTGCGCGGCCTCGTCGTCGGTGCCGGGCGAGCGCACGTCGCCGCCGGGCGGCAGGTGCGTCACTTTCCACGACCACGTCAGCCACGGGGTGGCGGCGAGATCGACGATGACGTCGCGGTAGAGCGCGAACGACGCGCGCGCGCTGGTCAGCTTGAGCGCGAGCTGCCCCTCGTCGCGCACGAGGCTCACCACGCCGTGCCCCGCGAACTCCTTCACCGACCAGCCCTCGGGAACACCTTCGGCGGGTACGCGCGAGACGCGCACGTCGGAGAGCGGGATGCGAATGCGACCGCTCGCGTCGGGCTCCAGTCGTGGCGTGGCGAAATCGTCGGCCGCGGCGGGCGGAATCGAGGACGCCCGTGTCGGCGTCGGCGTGCGGGCGTCGACGCTCGTGCCGCGCGATGCCGACGTCGACCGCGTGGAACGCCAGGGCCCGCGGTGCGAGGTCACCACGACCATCAGCACGACGACGAGCAGCCCGCCCAGCAGCGCGACGAGCATCGTCGCCCGGCCCCAGCCGCGCCGCGGTGCCCCGCTGCCGACGGAGGGCGCGGGATCGGAGCGTGGGTCCGCGTCGATCACCGACGCGCCTCGCCGCGCGGTCCGACGGCCTTGCGCAGCGAGAGGCGGATGGGAGAACCCGAGAACCCGAAGGCGAGACGCAGCGACTTCATCAGATAGCGCTCGTAGGAGAAGTGGATCGCGTCCGGCATGTTCACCCGCAGCGCGAACGTGGGGGGCGACGTCGACACCTGCGCCGCGGACTGCAGCGTGAGCGGCTTGCCGCGGATCGTGGTGGGCCGGCGGTCCAGAGCCTGGCGCAGCGTCTCGACGACCTCGCCGGGCGGCACGCGGCGCTGGGCCTCCGCGGCCACCTCGTCGATCTGCGCGAACAGGTCGTGCACGCCCTCGGCGCGCACGGCGGACGTGAACACCACGGGCGCGTAGTCGAGGAACGGCAATCGATCGCGGATCTGATCGATGACTTCCGCCTTGCGCACCATGCCGGCCGGCACGAGATCCCACTTGTTGACCACGATCACGATGGCCCGCCCCGCCTCGTGGGCGTAGCCCGCGATGTGGGCGTCCTGCGCCGTGACCGCTTCCGAGGCGTCGAGCACGAGCAGCGCCACCTGACAGCGGTCGAGACTGCGCAGGGCCATGACGACGGCGAGCTTCTCCAGCGCCTCCGTCACCTTCCCCTTGCGGCGAATGCCCGCGGTATCGACGAGCACGTACGTCCGACCGTCGCGCGCGAACACGGTGTCGACGGAGTCGCGCGTGGTCCCGGGCTCGTCGTGAACGAGCACGCGCTCCTCGCCGACGATGGCGTTGACGAGCGACGACTTCCCCACGTTGGGACGCCCGATGACGGCCACGTGCACGGCGCCGGTGGCGGCGGCCTCCGCGGGCGGCTCGGGCGCGCGCTCGCGGACGACCTCCAGCATCTCGGCCACGCCGCGTCCGTGCTCCGCAGACACGGGGAGCGGATCGCCGAAGCCGAGCCGGTAGAGATCGGCGAGATCGGGCTGCTGCGCGTCGGACTCGACCTTGTTCGCCACGAGCAACACGAGCGGATGCGCGCGCCGGAGCAGTCGGGCGATCTCGGCGTCGAGCGCGGTCACACCGTCGCGCGTGTCGACGACGAACAGCACGACGTCGGCCTCGGCCACGGCGGTCAGCACGTGACGGCGTACCCCCTCGACGAGCGGCTCGTCGGAGGATGGATCGAGACCGCCGGTGTCGATCACGGTGGCGTTCCAGCGCTCGAACGTCACGCGTCCGTACAGGCGGTCGCGCGTCACGCCGGGCACGTCGCGCACGAGCGACTGCCGCCGCCCCACGAGCCGGTTGAACAGCGTCGACTTGCCGACGTTGGGCCGTCCCACGATCGCGATCACCGGCCGGAGCACGTGTCCTGGCTCAGCCGCAGAGGACGCGCAGCAGTGCGCCGGGTTCCGGCTCGACGGCGCGCACGCTCACCCCGAGATCGCGCGTGAGGTCCGCGGGCGTCACGTCGTCGAGGAAGACGCCGTCCACGTCGCGCAGGGCGACGGCGGGGACGAGCACCCGTGCGCCGGGGTCGGGCAGCGCGGCGACCTGCCGCGCGATATCCCGTCCCGTGAGCAGTCCCGCCACGGCGATGGCGCCCCCGAAGAAGTCGTTCCTCACGGGCAGGAGTCGCACGGGCGCGCCCTCGAGTCGCGCGCTCTCGAGGAGCCGCGCCAGACGCGGCGCGAAGAGCTCGCCCGTGACGATCGTGGTCGGCGCCGCGACGACAGGACGACGACGCCGCGCGCGCAGCGCACGCGCAAAGGCGTCCTCGAAGCGACGCACGAGTCCGACCCCGTCCTCGGCGATGGCGAAGCCCTCGTACGCCTCCGGGCTGGGCACGGCGGCGCCCGCCTGCAGGTAGATCTCGTCGGCGAGGAACACGAAGCGGCTCTCGAGGCTCGCGAGGAAGTGCGCCTGCCACGCGTGGACGGTCGTCACGAGCGCGACCGCCTCGGCCGCGGTGAGCCCGCGCAGGGTGGGCAGGCGGTCGCGATGCCCCGTCAGCCCGACGGGCACGATCGCCGTCGTCACGACGTGCGGATGGAGCCGCGAGAGATCGGTCACGGTCCGTTCGAGCTCGGCGCCGTCGTTCAGGTCGGGGCACAGCACGATCTGCGCGTGCATCCGGATGCCCGCCGCGGCGAGCCGGGTCATCCGCGCCACGATGTCGCGCGGAATCGCGCCGACGGGCGTGCGCGGCCGTGGCGATCCCAGCAAGCGGTGGCGCAGCTCGGGATTCGTGGCGTGGACGGAGACGTAGAGGGGCGAGAGATGCTGCTCGACGATGCGCGCGAAGGCGGCGTCGTCGAGATCCGTCAGCGTGATGTAGTTGCCGTGGAGGAACGAGAGACGGAAGTCGTCGTCCTTGACGTACAGGCTGCGCCGCATGCCCTTCGGGAGCTGGTGAATGAAGCAGAACACGCACTTGTTCGCGCAGGTGGCGATGTCGCCCGGACGCGGCGCGGCCAGCTCGACACCGAGCGTCGGTCCGCCACGCGTGAGACGGAGCGCGCGCAGCGAGCCCGCGCGCTCGACGGTGAGGTCGAGCACGTCGTCGTCCGCGTGGAACTGGAAGTCGATGGCGTCGCGCAGGCCCTGCCCGTTGATGGCGAGGATGCGATCGCCCACGCGCAGACCGCTGGCCGCGGCGGGGGTGCGGCGCGCCACGGCGGACACGACCACGCCCTCCGCCGCGTCGGCGCGCGGGTCAGCGGTAGAACAGGTCTTCATGCGTCGGCTCGCGCTCCTCATGGGCGGCGTTCATGAAGTGAAGGCCCTGCGCCATGTACTGGAGTCCCGAGCCGATGGTGAAGGCGGCGGCGGGCCAGATCGCGAACGTCAGGAATCCGGGCCCGGCGAAGTAGCGCGACAGCAGCGCGGCCAGCACGGTGACGATCTGGAAGAAGGTCGCCGTCTTCCCCGCCCACGTCGGCCGCGGGTACACGCGCGCGCCCATCATGTGAATGAGGATGGCGCCGATGATGAGGCAGAGATCGCGGCTCAGCACCACGGCGGTGATCCAGAACGGCAGCGCCTTGAGGTAGGTCAACGTCACGAAGGCCGACACGAGCAACAGCTTGTCGGCGAGCGGATCCAGGAAGGCGCCGAGGCGACTCTGCATCTGGCGCCGACGCGCCACGTAGCCGTCCAGCAGATCCGTGATGGCGGCGGCCACGAACGACACCAGGGCCAGCCCGGGTCGGCGGTAGACGAGCAGCGACACGAACACCGGGATCAGGACGATACGGAGGATGGTCAGCCAGTTCGCGAGTCCCATGAGACGGTCACTCAGTCTACCCGATACGCGCCCAGCGTACCGGCGACCTTGCTGGGCAGCGCCACGCGCACCTCGACGTGGCCGTCGGCGTCGTCGCGCGTGAGCACGCGCCCGCGCTCGTAGCAGACGGCGAGCGCGCCGCCGTCGGCGTGCGGGATCCGCAGCGTCACCGTCTCGGTGCCGGGCCGCAGGGCCGCGGCGATGGCCGAGCGGAGCTCGTCGAGCCCCTCGCCGGTGGCGGCCGAGACCGCGACGGCGTGCCGCTCCGCGAGCAGGGCGTCGAGACCGGCGCGACGGTCCTCCAGGCGGTCGATCTTGTTCAGGACGAGGATCGTCGGGCGCCGGTCGACACCGAGCTCCTGCAGGAGCGCATCCACCGCGGCCATCTGCTCGTCGCGACCGGGATGGCTCGCGTCCACGACGTGCAGGAGCACGTCGGCCTCGTCGAGCTCCTCGAGGGTGGCGCGAAACGCGGCCACCAGCTCGTGCGGCAGCTTCCGGATGAAGCCGACCGTATCGGTGAGGATGAAGGGCGGATGGCCGTTGCCGCTCACGGCGCGCGCGGCAGGATCGAGCGTGACGAAGAGCTGGTCCGCGGCGGTGAGGCTCGCCCCGGTGAGCCGGTTCAGCAGCGTCGTCTTCCCCGCGTTGGTGTAGCCGACGAGCGCCACGACGGGAACGCCGGCGCGGCGGCGGCCCTCGCGCTGGACGCGACGGTGGCGCTGCACGCCCTTGAGCTCGCGACGGATCTTCATCACGCGGTGACGGATCACGCGGCGGTCGGACTCGAGCTGCGTCTCGCCGGGCCCTCGCGTCCCGATGCCACCCCCGAGCCGCTCGAGGTGCGTCCACTGCCCGACCAGACGGGGGAGCAGGTACGTGAGCTGCGCGAGCTCGACCTGCAGCTTGCCCTCCGCGGTGCGCGCGCGCTGGGCGAAGATGTCGAGGATGAGCGCGGTGCGGTCGATGACCTTGATGCCGAGGGCCTCCGAGATGTTGCGCTCCTGGATGGGCGACAGCGCGTCGTCCGAGATGAAGACGTCCGCCGCGCGCTCGCGGGCCAAGCTGGCGATCTCCTCTACCTTGCCCTTGCCGAAGTAGAGGCTCGGCGTCGGCGTGGCGCGGTCCTGCGTCACGCGCTCCACCACCTCGCCACCCGCGGCGTGCACGAGTCCGGCCAGCTCCTCGAGCGACTCCTCCATCTCCCAGCGGCGCTGCGAGGGCAAGCGCACGGCCGCGATCACGGCACGCTCACGTCGTCGATGTCCATTCGCCTTCATCAACCGGCGATCATCCTTTCGATCTCCGCGGCGGCGCCCTCCGCGCCGCCCGTGGTTTCCAGGTCGACCCAGCGGAGGCCCGGCTCGCGCGCGAACCAGGTCCACTGCCGCTTGGCGTAGCGCACGGTGGCGCGCTCCATCAGCGAGAGCGCTGCCGCCGCGTCGAGTGTCCCGCGCGCCACGCGCGCGAACTCGCGATAGCCGATGCCCTGCATGGCGGGCAGCGACTCGGGGTGGCCGCGCGCGAGCAAGCGGCGCACCTCGTCGAGCAGACCCGC
>JBKPPN010000354.1:0-3666 GCA_046733575.1 Candidatus Methylomirabilota bacterium
GTGTGGGCCATCGTCAGATGCCAGCCACGAAGCGACCGGGGTTCAGGATGTTGTGCGGGTCGAGTCGCATCTTGATGCCCTGCATGAGGCGTCCCGCGGGGCCGAGGTCGTCCCACACCGGCACCGCGGTCTTCACCGTCAGCGGCGCCCAGTCGAGCGTCGCGTGGCCGCTCCCCGCGTGTGCCGCCGTGCGCCATTCCCCGAGCACCGCGCTGACCGCCGCGGGCGCGTCGTGATCCCGCGTCGTGTAGAGCGTGGCGGTGACGACACCCACACCGGCGTGGGCGCTCCACACGGAGGCGAGCCCGCGCGCGCGCGCCGCCTCGGCCCCCTGCTCCATCAGCTCGCCCACGTGCGTCGGCAGGACGGAGAAGCGCATCACCGCCGCGGCCGGATCCGGGAACGCGGCGAACGTCGCGGTGCTGAGCCGCGCGCACACCTCGACGGGCAACGGTAGCGCGTCGCGTCCGCCATGAGCCGACGTGATCTTCAGCAGCTCCGCGCTCTGCCACTCCACCTGGTCGCGCAGACCGTCGAATCCGACCACGAGGGACGGACCGGACAGCTGCAGGACGCGGCTCGCGTCGACGTCGAGCAGGTCCATGACCTCGGGGATGAGATCAGACGCCATCAGTCCGCGGGCCGCCATCGCCGCATCCTTCAGCCGATCGAAGCGCACGGCGACGAACCGCTCGGCCTCCGGACGCGGACGGAGCTTGAGCGTCATGTCGACGAGAACGCCGAGCGTCCCGTACGAGCCGATGAACAGCTTGGGAAGATCGTAGCCGGCCACGTTCTTGACGACCTTCCCGCCCCCGCGCACGACCTGACCATCACCGGTCACCACCGTCACGCCGATCAGCAGGTCACGCGCAGTGCCGTAGAGATGCCGGCGCGGTCCGGACGCGTTGGCCGCGATCACGCCGCCCAGGGTGGCGCGCGCGGCGTCGGGCGGGTCCAGCGACAGCCACTGTCCGCGCGTGCGCAACGCGCTCTGCAGCGCGGCCACGCCGATGCCGGCTTCCGCCGTGACGGTGAGATCGCCGGGCTCGTGCTCGAGCACGCGATCGAGACGTCGCATCGCGAGCACGATCCCCGCCTGACGTCCGGGCGTCCCGACGGCGGACGCGGTGCCGCCGCCCCACGGAATGATCGGCACGCCGGCTTCGGCGGCGATCGCGACGACCGCGCGCACCTCGTCGAGCGAGCCGGGGAACACGGCCGCCTCCGGTGTGCGTCCCTCGACGACATAGGGCGACAGCTCGACGCCGGTCAGCACGTGCGCGGGTCCCACGCGCGCCCGGAGCGTCTCCAGCAGCGTCCGATCCACTACGCCGTCATCAGAAGCGCTGGGCCAGCCCCTGAGCCTCGATCGCATGCGGCCGGTACGCGACGGGGCCAACCTCGACGCATGCCTTGTTGGTGGGGAACACCTTGCCGGGATTGCAGAGGCCAGTGGGATTGAAGGCGCTCTTCAGCCTCTGCATCAGCTCGAGATCGGCGGCCGAGAAGATGAACGGCATGAAATCCGACTTCTCGAGACCGATCCCGTGCTCGCCGGAGATCGAGCCGCCGACCTCGGCGCACAGCTTCATGATCGCGGCGCCCGCCGCGACGACGCGGGTCTCCTCGCCCGGCTTGCGCGGATCGTAGAGGATGTTCGGATGCAGGTTGCCGTCGCCGGCGTGGAACACGTTGCCGACGCGCAGACCGTGCTCGGCGACGATCTCGTTCACGCGCGTCAGCACGTAGGGCAGCTTCGTGCGCGGGATCACGCCGTCCATCACCATGTAGGCGGGCGAGATCCTGCCGTAGGCGCCGAAGGCCGACTTCCGTCCCTTCCACAGGAGCTGACGCTCCGCCTCGTCCCGTGCGATGCGCACCTCGCGTGCGCCGCTGTCGCGGCACGCCTGGACGATGCGCTCACCCTGCGCGTCCATGCCGACCGCCAGCCCGTCCAGTTCCACGAGCAGGGCCGCCGCGGCGTCGCGCGGGTAGCCACAGCCGAAGGCGTCCTCGACGGCCTGGATGGTGAGGTGGTCGATCATCTCCACTGCCGCGGGCACGAGACCGCGCGCGATGATCGCGCTCACGGCCGCGGACGCCTGCTCGACCTGATCGAACACGCCCAGCACCGTCTTGACGGCCTGGGGCTTCTTGAGGATGCGCACCACGATCTTGGTCGCGATGCCGAAGGTCCCCTCGGATCCCACGAACACGCCGACGAGGTCGTAGCCCGGCGTCTCCCGCGTCCTTCCGCCCAGCCACACGATCTCGCCGTCCGGCATCACGACCTCGAGCCCCAGCACGTGGTTGGTGGTGACGCCGTACTTCAGGGTGTGCGGCCCCCCCGAGTTGTTCGCGATGTTGCCGCCGATGGTGCACGCCTGCTGGCTCGAGGGATCGGGCGCGTAGTAGTAGCCGCGCGGCCCCACCGCCCATGACAGATGCAGGTTCACGAGTCCGGGCTCGACAACCGCTACGTGGTTGTCGTAGTCGACCTCGAGGACGCGGTTCATGCGCATCAGCGAGAGCACGATGCCGCCCTCGGCGGGCAGACAGCCACCCGAGAGACCGGTGCCCGCCCCGCGGGCGACGAAGGGGACGCCCTCGCGGTTGGCGATCTTGACGACGGCCGACACGTCCTCCGCCGAGCGGGGGAAGACGACGAAGTCGGCCAGCGCGCGAAACAACGTCAGGCCATCCGACTCGTAGACGAGGAGCTCGTCGGGATCACTCAGAACGCCGCCACGACCGACGATCGACTCGAGCTCGAGGCGGAGCGAACGCTTGCGCTCGATGGTCAGCGGCATCCCCGGATTATACCCGCCGACCCGAAGCCGATGCCGGGCGCCGCACCACGCGGGATTCAGCGGATCCACGCCCGAGCGTCAGCATGACGCTGCGGTCGACGTCGAGCAGTGTCCGCCGAAACGGCGCGGCGCAGCCGCGCCGATGCGCAAATCGAGGGGGTATGGGGGAGTCGTCGAGACTCCCCCATCTTCAATAACCGGTAACCGGGACCCGCCGCTACGCCGGTTTCGCGGCAGCCGCCTCCGGCGTGGCCGAACTGTTCTGCGGCGTGAGGTCCATCGTGCTCTCGGTCCCCGCCTCGACCACGACCTTGGTGTTCCACAGCTCCTGCGTGTCGGTGCGGCCCACGAGGCGATATCGGCCGGGCTTGAGCTTCATGAAGCGATAGGGCGCGCCGAGGCTGATGTAGAGCTTGATGTTCGTGCTCTCGACCGCGGGCTCGTCGCCCACCAGGCGAAGCTCGAGCTTCGTCCGCTTGGTCTCCGGCGTCACGCCCGGCCACTGCGTGAAGCCCTTCACGCCGCCCACGGCCGCTGCATCGGTGAGCGTCGCGTCCGCCGTCGAGCGCGCCTCGTCGCGCGTCTCGCGCGGTCGCGCGCCTTCCAGCCACCGTCGAGCGCTCGCGACTTCTTTCCGACCGGGCACGCCGTGAGCCACGACCCACTCGAACTGCTCCGTGGTCTCGGCGGCCCGGTCGAGATAGCTGAGCGCGATGCCGAGGGCATAGCGCGCGTCGAGATCGTATGGCGCCGTCTTCACGCGCTCGCGATAGGCGGCTTCGGCCCCGGCGTAGTCGCCGCGTGCGAGCAGCGCCGCGGCGTCCGCGCGCGGAGCGGTCGCCACCGTCGGCGC
>JBKPPN010000355.1:0-6611 GCA_046733575.1 Candidatus Methylomirabilota bacterium
GGTCACCACGCCGCCCGAGACGGCGCGCTTCGACTACGAGCGTCAGTGTCGAGGCACCCTGGAGCGCGAGGGCTTCGTCTGCGTGTCCGGCTGCTGACTCAGGCCACGGAGCGCGTCGCGGCCTCGGCGGGCTCCGGCTCCGGCTCCGTCTCACGGGGCAGGGACAGCATTTCCAGCAGCGCGTCGCGCGTGGCGACGAGCGAGGCGTGCACGGCGTCGGCCCCGGCGTTGCGCAGCAGCTCGACCTCCTCGTTGTCGAGCTCCATGCCCCACCGTCCGACCAGGATCTTCGCGTCGGGACAGCGCGCGCGGATCCGCTTCACGAGATAGCGCGTGCGCGACAGTCCGATCGGAGGTAACGCCGCCACGCAGACCACCGGCGCGCTCGATGCCTCCACGGCCGCCACCACTTCCGCGATGAGCAGATCGGCGTCGACCACGCGCACGTCACAGCGCCCCGCCACCAGGGCCTGGAGCATCGTCAGCGCGAGCGCGTCGCCCTTGTCCTGCGCGGGACAGCCGACGACGCAGGGCTGCCCCGAGCCGGGCTCGCGGCGCGGCGTGTCCTGCGCGAGATCCTCCACCACCTCGCGGACCGAGCGCAGGATCGAGGCCTCGTCGTCGTCCCCGATACGGCCGTCGATCCGGTCGCGGCGCACGAAGCCCAGGGCCGGCACGAGCACGGCGTCGAAGACGTCGTCGCGTGACCCCTTGGCCAGCGCCGCCTCGACGAGCTCCATCGCCTCGTCGGGGTCACCCGCGAGAAGTCGCTGGTAGAAGCTGACGTTGCTCTCCAGCACCGGCGCGTCGCCCATCAGCACCACGACGAAGTCGAGATCGGGGACGTACTTGGCGAAGACGACGAGGCAGACCGTCAGCGGCGTGGCGAGAATCAGTCCGACCGGTCCCCACACCCACGTCCAGTACGCCACCGCCACGAGCAGCGCCACCTCGGACACGCCCGCGCTGTGCCCGTACAGGAGAGGCTCGAGGACCATGTAGATCAGCGGCTCGAGGACGACGAACAGCCCCACCACGAGCAGCGGCTTCTGCCACCCGGTGAAGACCGCAAGGCTGAGCGCGATCGGCATGGCGGCGGCCATCCACGTCCCGACGTAGGGAATGAAGCGCAGGCACGCGGCGAGAAAGCCCCAGAGGAAGGCGTACGGCACGCCGATGACCGCGAGCCCGATCGCGACGGTCACCCCGAAGCCGCCGTTGATCATGCACTGGGTGAGCAGGTACCGGCTCACGCGCGTGCTCGCCTCGTCGAGGGCCTGCGTCGCCGTCGCCACACGGCCGTACCCCGCGAGCCGAAGGATGCGGTTCCGCAGATCGTTACGGCGGATCAGCATGAAGATCACGAGCACGACGACGAGGCCGGCCGAGGCGAACAACTCCAGCAGCGTGGGCAGGTGCCACACCGACGAGCGCTCGATGACGACGGGCACCGGCTTGTCGGGCACGGGCGCGGGCGTGTCGTCCTTCCTGATCTCGCCGATCACGTCGCGCGCCTCCTTCTCGAGGCGGTCGAGCGCGCTGCTGTGCCGCGCGGCACGAAGGTCAGTGATCTTTTGCCGGATGTTGCCGCGATACTTGGGTAGCTCGTTGCCGAGGCTGGTGACCTGCGTCGCCAGTGTGTAGCCGATGACGGCGAGCACGGAGAACATCAGCACGAGGACCAGCACGACGGGCAACACGCGGCCCAGCCCCCAGCGCTGGAGCGCGTTCACCACGGGCGTGAAGAGGAACGTGAGGAGCGCGGCGAGCGCGAGCGGGACGAGGACGGGAGCGCCGTACCGCAGGACAACGCTGATCAGCGCCAGCCCGGCGAGAATGATCAGCGGCCGAAGCTTGCGCAGCGTGCTGGTGGTCGCGCTCTCAGCGTCCATTCGATTCCACGGGGGGCTCGACGCCCCCCGAACCCCCGGCTCGGAAACGACGCGGCGAAGCGGATGCCTCGAGGCGCCGGCTAACGTCCTGAGCGAGGGTGTGCACGATACGCGCCACCGCGACCGGAGGCGGCCCGAGAAGCGGCGCGGGTTTGCCGCGCCGTCTCGGAGCGTCGCGCTGGCGGCGGCTACTTCTTCTCCTGGGCGACGGCGGCCTCGGCGGCCTGGAAGCCGATCTTGCTGTGGGTGCCGTCGCAGAAGGGCTTCGTGACCGAGGCGCCGCAGCGGCACAGGGCGACGCGTGGACGGTCGCTGGTGTCGACGCGTGCGCCGGTCGGATCGAGAAGCTCGATGTCGCCCTCGACCAGGTACGGCCCGTTCGGACGGATCGTGATCTTCACGCTCATGGAGAATGCCCCTCCGTGGTGGTCTGAACGCCGCCCCTCACGGTACACCCGCGGGGTAGACTGAACCCGATGAAAGCCCCTGGCGACATCCTGCTCGTCGCCTGCTACGAGCTCGGTCACCAGCCGCTCTCCCTGGCGTGGCCGGCCGCGTTTCTGGAGCGCCGCGGGTACGCCCCGGCGACGATCGATGTGTCGGTCGAGCCGTTCGACGACGCCCCGGCCCGGCGCGCCCGACTGGTGGCGATCGCGGTGCCGATGCACACGGCGCTGCGCCTCGGCGTGCTCGTGGCCGACCGCGTGCGCGCGGTCAATCCCGACGCCCACATCTGTTTCTACGGGCTCTACGCCGGGCTGAACGCGGACTACCTGCTCGCCCACGGCGCCAGCTCCGTCGTCGCGGGTGAGAGCGAGCCGGTGCTGGCGGCACTCGCCGACGCCCTGGCCGCCGGCGACGAGGGCCGCGACGTTCCCGGCCTGACGCGGCCGGGGCGACCGTCGCGTGCCCATCTCGAGCGTCTCGACTTCCCGCCCCCGTCGCGTCGCGCGCTGCCGTCCCTCGCCCGCTACGCGCGCCTGGAGCGCGACGGACGCGCGCACCTCGCCGGCTACGTCGAGGCCTCGCGAGGCTGTAAGCACCGCTGTCGTCACTGTCCGATTCCGCCCGTCTACGACGGGCGCTTCTTCGTCGTGCCGCCCGCGATCGTGCTCGCCGACGTGCGGCAGCAGGTGGAGGCGGGCGCGCGTCACATCACGTTCGGCGACCCCGATTTCCTGAACGGCCCGCGCCATGCGCTCGCGGTCGCCCGCGCCCTTCACGCGGAGTTCCCCGATGTCACCTTCGACGTCACCGCGAAGATCGAGCATCTCCTGCGGCACGCGAGCCGGCTTCCGGAGCTCGCCGACCTGGGCTGCCTGTTCATCGTCTCGGCGGTGGAGTCGCTGAGCGATACCGTCCTCGCCACCCTCGACAAGGGCCACACGCGCGCCGACGTCTCGCACGCGCTGGACGCAGTCCGCGCCGCAGGCATCGCGCTCCGTCCCACCTGGGTGCCGTTCACGCCGTGGACGACGCTCGACGACTACCGCGAGATCCTCGACTTCGTCGAGCGCGAGGACCTGATCGACGCCGTCGATCCCGTGCAGTATGGCATCCGGCTCCTGGTGCCCCCGGGATCGCTGCTGGCCGAGCTTCCCGCGTTCCTCCCGCACCGCCGTGAGCTGGACGCCGACGCGTTCTCCTATCGCTGGGTCCACCCCGACCCCGCCATGGACGCCCTGCAGCGGGACGTGGCGGGCCGCATCGCCCGTGCTGCCGGCGCGCGCGAAACAGTGACGGTCACGTTCGACGAGGTGCGTCGGCTCGCCGACGTCGCGGCGGGCGCGCCCCCTCGTGCGAACGGGCACCGCGCGACGGCGACGCTTCGGCGCTCCACGCCGCGGCTCACCGAGTCGTGGTTCTGCTGAAGCGAGCCCACCGAGGGCCAGGTGGCCCTCTCCGCTCCCGCCGCGATCCCGACGGCCGTCGCGAGGGATCTGGTAGATTGAATCCCATGGGGAGGCGCGCATGAGTGACGAGCTGAGGGCCAAGGTCCTGGACGTGATCGACAACATGGTCAATCCCGCGATCGCCGGGCACGGCGGGTTCGTCGAGCTCATCGACATCCAGGACAACCGCGTGTACCTGGCGATGGGTGGCGGCTGTCAGGGCTGCGGGGCGGCCGAGATCACCGTGAAGTCGGGCATCGAGCGGCTCATCAAGGAAGAGGTGCCCGAGGTCGTCGAGGTCCTGGACACCACCGATCACGCGTCGGGGACCAACCCGTACTACGCCGCGGGCAAGGGGTAGACGATCGACCGTCTCCTGCTCCTCCTCCCCACTCGTACGTACCGTACGAACGACTTCATCGACGCCGCGCGCACGCTCGGCGTCGATCTCGTCTGTGCCTCCGAGAAGCCGAGCACGCTGGAGGCCGTCGTGCCCGACCACCTCCTGACGCTCGACTTCGCCGATCCCCGTGGCGCGGCGCTCAAGGTCAGCCAGTTCGCCGGTCGCCGACCGATCCGCGCCGTGGTCGGCGTCGACGACGCCACCGCGGTCGCCGCCGCGGCCATCGCCGAGGCGCTCGGTCTTCGCACGGTGAGCTCCGTCGCGGCCACGACCGCGTCGCGCGACAAGCTCGAGACCCGGCGCCACCTCGCGGCGGCTGGCGTGCCGCAACCGCGGTTCTGGCCCGTGCGTCTCGACGACGACCCCGCGCGCGCCGCTCGCGACGTCGAGTTTCCCTGTGTGCTCAAGCCGCTCTCGCTCTCGGCCAGTCGCGGTGTGATCCGCGCCGACGACGTCGCGGAGTTCGTGACGGCCTTCCACCGGATCGCGGCGCTCCTGAAGCGCGAGGACGTCGCCGTGAGCGGCGATGCCGCGCGCCTCATCGTCGCCGAGCGCTTCGTGCCCGGTATCGAGGTCGCGCTGGAAGGTCTCCTCGTGCACGGGACGTTGCACACGCTGGCGCTCTTCGACAAGCCGGACCCGCTCGACGGTCCGTTCTTCGAGGAGACGCTCTACGTCACGCCGTCACGACTCCCGCACGCCACGCAGGCCAAAATCGCGGACGTGACGGCACGCGCCTGTTCAGCGCTGGGGCTCGAGGAGGGTCCCGTGCACGCCGAGCTTCGCGTCAACGACCAGGGGCCGTTCGTGCTCGAGGTCGCGGCGCGCTCGATCGGCGGCCTCTGCTCGCGCACGCTCCGGTTCGGCACCGGCATGACGCTCGAGGAGATCATCCTGCGCCACGCGCTGGCATGGCCGATCGCGTCGCTCGAGCGCGAGCGTCGCCCCGCCGGCGTGATGATGATCCCCATTCCTCGCGCCGGACGGCTACGCGCCGTGCACGGCGTCGACGACGCGTCGAAGTGTACGGACGTCGAGGACGTCACGATCTCGGCGCACGTGGATCAGGAGCTGGTCCCGTTGCCGGAGGGCTGGCAGTACCTGGGCTTCATCTTCGCGCGCGCCGACACGCCGGAGCGCGTCGAGGCCGCCCTGCGCGACGCGCACGCCCGTCTCAGGTTCGAGATCGACTGAGGCGCTGGACCGCGCGGCTCGCGCGGTCCAGCCCGTGCGTCACGCGCGCATCTTGCCGAAGACGTACGCGACGAGACCGACCACGGCGAGCGCCGTCCAGGGATGCCGGGCCATCGTGCGGGTCGCTTCTCGGAACCACGCGTCGCCCGATCGGCCCGTGTACTGCTCGATCCGCTCGTCGATGTCCTGCGCCAACCGCTGACCCTGCGCTGCCGCGTCGTCGAGATACGCCGCTCCCCGCGCCGTGACGTCGTTCATCGCCGCCACCGCACGACCATTCACGTCCCGATCCGTCTTGCTCGCCATTGCCGAACCCCCCGCGACCCGGAATGATTGCTGGAGCTTGTCTAAGCAAGAGAGATGCCGGCCAGGGCTCTGTATCGTCCGACGACCGCCGCGCGATCCCGCCGCGTCACACCCGCGGCAGCGCACCTACCGCGGCGGTCCGTACGTCCCGTTGCCGCGCGCTCGCTCGCGCCGCCGACTCTGCGGGATGACGATCCCCGCCACGACGAGCAGCACGACGACCACCGCACCGAGCAGGAGCGCGACCGTCACCGGCAAGCCGAGGATTCGATGGTCACCCGGCCTGCGCACGAGGTCCCCGGCCGCCGCCGACGGCGCGTCGCCGTCACGATTGCCCGGCCGCACGTCGGCGGGATCCGGCTGCGTCGAGCGCTGGATCGCCGATCCGTCATCCTTGGGTCCCGCGCTCCCCGGTCGTGCGGTGGCGCGGTTCTCGCCCGCCGCCTGCGCGAAGACCAGCGAGGGGGCGAAGAGCAACATCGCCAGGATCGTGAGCGTCTTCATGCCGTACCTCCCGGAATCGGGGCAGCAATGGCAGTGCCAGCGTGCTAGCATCCGCGCCACGTTGACGGACGTGGTTCGCTCCTGAATCGGTCCGACCGCGCGATGGCGCCTTCGGCGCGCCGTCTCGACGCGTGGACCGCGCTCACGGTCATGGCGCTGTGTGCGCTCTGGGGCAGCAACCAGATCGCCATGAAGATCGCGAACGGGGGGCTGTCGCCCGTCTTCCAGGCCAGCGTGCGGTCCGCGGGCGCGGCCGCGCTGCTCCTCGCATGGTGCGCGATCCGGCGGGTGCCGCTCTTCGCGGGCGACCTCCGGCTCGGCTACGGCCTCACCATCGCCGCGCTCTTCTCGCTGGAGTTCGCGCTCCTCTACAGCGGACTGCGCTACACGTCCGCCTCGCGCGCCGTCCTCTTCCTGCAC
>JBKPPN010000356.1:0-16564 GCA_046733575.1 Candidatus Methylomirabilota bacterium
GAGGTAGACGTGATGGCATCGATCGCCGAGGTCGCGGACAAGTTCTTCACCGCGTGCGAGACGGGCAAGGGCTGGGAGACGTGCAAGGCGTACTGCCGGCCGAATGCGACGTTCTCGGCGCAGGCCGAGCCGCTGATGAACGTCCACACGCTGGAGGCGTACACGAACTGGATGAAGGGGCTGCTGACGTTCATGCCCGACGGCCGCTACGAGCTGAAGGCGTTCGCGACCGACCCGCAGCGGAACAGCGTCTCGGCCTACGCGGTCTTTCACGGCACGCACACCGGCCAGGGCGGACCCGTCCCGCCGACGGGAAAGACGGTGAAGACCGACTACGTCTACGTCATGGAGTTCGACGGCGACCGCATCCGGCACATGACGAAGATCTGGCACGCCGGCCTGGCCATGAAGGAGCTCGGCTGGATGTAGCGCTCATCGGCGCTGCAAACGGTCGGCATCGTGCTCCGCTCGAACGACTACGCGGCGACGGCCTCGATCACGCAGACCGAGGCCGACGTCGGGACGACCGCGGTGAGGCGGAAGCCGGTCGCACCGAGCAGCCCGTCGAACTCGGCGCGCGTTCGCACGTAGCCGCTATGGCTGCCGAACGCGGCCAGCATCACGAGGTCCATCATCACGGTGTCCCAGTAACGAAAGCCGTCCGCGGACGCATCACCCGTCGGCATGACCCACTCGACGAGCAGCAGCTTGCCGCCACGGGTCATCGCGCGACGACAATGCCGCAGCGGGACCGCCGCCTCGTCGTCGCCCCAGCTGATGAGGAAGTTGGAGAGGACGTACGCGTCGGCGCCCGCGGGCACGGTCTCGAAGGCGTCGCCGGCCACGAAGTCGCAGCGAGACGTCAGACCGGCCGCCTCGATTCGCTGGCGCGCGGCGTCCGCCAGTCGCGGGACATCGAAGACCACGCCCCGCGGTCGCGGGTAGCGCGTGAGCAGCTCGACCATGAGCGTGCCGTTGCCGCCGCCCACGTCGACGATGCGATCGAACTGTCCGAAGTCGTACGCCTCCACGGCGGGACGGAAGCGGTACCGTACGCCGCCGGTGCTCGTCATGGCCCGATCGAACACGGCGCCGACGTCCGGATTGCTAACGAGATGCTCGTAGAAGGGTGCGCCGAAGACGCGCTGACTCGCCGACTCGCCCGTCCGCACGGTCGGCACGATGTCGGCCCAGAGCCCGTAGTGCACCTCGCCGTTCAGGAGGATCCGCGACTTCAGCGAATCGGGATGATCGGTTCGAAGAAGCTCGCCGAGCGGGGTCAGCCGGAACTCGCCATCCGCACTCTCCCTGCAGACGCCAAGCGTCACGAGGCCGCGCAGGACGCGCCGGATGGCCGCGACGTCGGCCTGCCGCACGCGAGCGATCTCTGCGGGCGTGCGGTGTCCGTCGTGGACGAGGTCGGCGAGGCCGAGCTTCGCGGCGACGTAGAGGACCTGCGCGCTCTGCGCCCCGAACGCGGCCTGCAGGAGCGGCGCGATCGCCGCCTGCGGATGCCCGGAATCCGGCACTACAGCTGCAGATCCTTGAGCGTGGTGTACCAGCTGTTCACGCCGTCGCGGATGGGCTCGATGTTCAGCTCGCGGCGCCAGACGTCGAGCGGCTTGTCGAGCGCGTCCTCGAAGCGGACGCCCATGAGCGGCTTGATCCGATCGGCCATGTCCCACCCCGCGCGGACGTAACGCGCCTGGTCACCCCAGCCCTCCACGCGCATCATGCTCAGCGCGATGGCGCCGAGGTCGAGCGTCATGAAGGCGGGGTAGCCGAACTGCAGCGCGTTGATGGCGATGACGCCGAGCTCGCCGGGACCGATCATCGAGAACCCGGTGACGATGTGCTGGAGGTCGTGCGTCTTGCGCACGCGCATGGTGACGTAGTCCGTCTCCTCGTCGATGCTCGGGCGGTCGCCGTAGAAGTGCGGATCGAAGCCGAGGTGCTTCATGACCTTCGCGTACGTGTAGCCGAGCGAGCCGCGGGGGTAGGTGATCAGCTTTTCCAGCTCCAGCTCCTGCCCCATGTAGCGGTCCTCGATGGACTTTCGCATGGCGGGATCGGCCTTCATGCGCTCGATGCACGTCTTCATCGCCGGACGGTCACGAAAGTGGTCTTCCAGCTTACCTACCGTCGCGGTGTCCTTGCCCTCCCCGAGCGCAAACTCCACGGTGAGCTCGAACGCCCGCGCGGCGGGTAGCGTGATGGCGACGGCCTTGAGCGTGTTCTGCAGCTGTGCGTAGCCCATTCGCTCCTCCGTGACCCCGCGTCGACGCTCTCGCCGTCAGCGCCGGAGCGTCCTGTCCTAACCGCCGAGCTCGCCGATGGCCTTGTCGAGCACGGCGACGATGCGATCGATCTCCGCGCGCGTGATGACGAGCGGCGGCGAGAGCACGATGGTGCTGCCGAGATGCCGCCCGCCCCCGGAGCGTCCGACGATGACGCCGTTCCGGCGGGCGAAGTCGATCAGCGCCTTCACGCGATCCCCCGCCCACGCTTCCTTCGTGGCGCGGTCCTTCACCAGCTCGACGCCGGCGAGCAGGCCCTTGCCGCGGACGTCGCCGACGGAAGGATGACGGGCAAGCGTGCGAAGACCATCCAAGAGGTACCGGCCGTTGTCGGCCGACCGCTCGACGAGCCGCTCGCGCTCGATGATCTCGATGTTCCGGTTCGCCACCGCCGCCGCGACGGGGTGGCCGCCGTAGGTCGAGATCTGGAAGACCTGACGGTTCTCCGACGGCTCGCCCACGAACGACTTGAAGACGTCGTTGCGCACGACCGTGGCCGCGATCGGCAGGTACGCGCTCACGACGCCCTTGGCCACCGCGACGATGTCCGGCTTCACGCCGGCGTGCTGATGGGCGAACATCTTGCCCGTCCGCCCGAAGCCGTTGATGACCTCGTCGATGTGCAGGAGGCAGCCGTACTTCTTGGCGATGGCGGCCACGCCGGGCAGGTACTCGTCCGGCGGCACGGCCACGCCGACCGCGCTCATGATCGGCTCGACCATGATCGTCGAGACGGTGTCCGGCCCCTCGCCCTGGATCGTCGACTCGATGTTCTTGACGCACGCCATCTCGCACGACGGGTAGGTCAGGCCGAAGGGACAGCGATAGCAGTACGGCGGCGCGACGTGCACGAAGTCGTTCCCGGAGAGCGGCTCGAACTTCTGCTTGCGGTCGCCCATCCCGCCCGCGGCCAGTGTGCCGAGCGTGGTCCCGTGATAGCCGAGGTACCGGCTGATGGTCTTGTAGCGGTACTCGCCCGGATGCTCGTGCTTCATGTATTGCCGCGCGATCTTGAATCCCGCCTCGTTCGCCTCCGAGCCCGAGGCGCCGAAGTACACGTGGTTGTCGCCGCCCAGGAGTCCGTTGATCGTCCGCGCCAGCGCCGCGGCCGGCTGATTGATCGCGGTGTGCGGGTAGTACGGCAGCTCGCGCATCTGCGCGGCCGCCACCTCGGCCAGCTCGTCGCGGCCGTACCCCACGTTCACGCACCACAGGCCGGCCATGCCGTCGAGGTACTCCGTGCCGTCGGCGTCCACGACGGTCGAGCCGTGCGCCTTGACGATCACGAGCGGCTCGGCCTCCAGCTGGCGGTGGGCCACGACGGGATGCAGGACATTGTCGAGATCCGTGCGCACGACGTCGCCGCGATCGTTGCTCATGGGCGCCCTCCTCGGCGCGGGAGCGTCGCCCCCGCACGCCTGATCGCCCGAGTATAGGCCGTGTCACTGGCATTCCGCGCTGGCGCGCACTACAGTGCTCTCCGACGGATTCACGCGGAGAGGGACCATCGTGACCACGACCAACGAGCTGCCGTTCTCGCGCGAGGAATATGCCACGCGGCTCGCCAACGTCCGCAAGCGGATGGACGCGGCGGGCGTCGACGTGCTCCTGACCACGGTGCCCGAGAACATCGTCTACCTCACCGGCTACAGCACGCTCGGTTACTTCACCTACCAGATCCTCGTGATCTCGCTCACGGCCGAGCCGATCCTCCTCACGCGCGCCCTGAACGTCGAGAAGGCCCAGGTCGACAGCTGCCTTCGCAACATCGAGGGCTACGCCGACACCGAGGACCCTGACGCCGCGACACACGCGGTGCTGGGCAAGTACGGCTTGCTCGGCAAGCGCATCGCCAACCAGGACGACGCGTGGTTCTTCTCGGTGGGCCGCTACAAGAAGCTGCTGCGCCGCCTCGGCGTGAACGACCTGCCCGACGGCTCGGGGATCATCGAGCACGTGCGCCGGGTGAAGTCACCGCGCGAGATCGACTACATCCGTCAGGCCGGTCGGTACTGCGAGGCGTCGCTTCGCGCCGCCGTCGACGCGGTGGCGCCCGGCAAGACCGACAACGACGTCGCCGCCGCGGCGTACGGCGCGCTGTACGCCGCGGGCAGCGAGTTCCTGGGCCACGAGGCGCAGTTCGTGACCGGACCCGCGGCCGGCCTCGGCTTCGAGTGCGCGCGCCGTCGCCCCATCGCGGCCAGCGACGTCGTCTACATGGAAGCGGGCGGCACGCACAATCGCTACAACTGCATGCTGTCGCGCACCGTCCTGGTCGGTCGTCCCGATTCCAGGTGGACGACGCGTGCCGAGGCGTCGCGCGACGCGCTGAACGCGGCCAAGGCGGCCATCCGTCCCGGCGTGACGTCGCACGACGTCGATCGCGCGGCGCGCACGGTGATGGAGAAGGCCGGGCTGGCGAAGTGGTTCATGCACCGCACGGGCTACTCCATCGGCATCGGCGTGCCGCCCGACTGGGGCGAGGGTCGCATCATGAGCATCAACGAGAACGATGGGACCGTGCTCGAGCCCGGCATGTGCTTCCACCTGATTCCCGATCTCAAGTTCGTGCACGAGGGCGGCGTGGTGTTCAGCGAGTCCGTCGTCGTCACGGCGACGGGCCACGAGACGCTGACGAGCTTTTCCCAGGAGCTGTTCGTCCGCTGATGCCGCGCATTCCGCGGCCGACTGCACGGACGTGGCCGTCCCGTCGATGAGCGCGGCGGCGTTCGCACGGCTGTTCGCGCCGCTCGCCGTGAAAAACGTCACGCTGCGCAACCGCATCGTCAGCACCCCGCACAGCGACGGCATGGGTGTGGACGGTCACGTCACCGACCGCCTGATCGCGTACTTCCGTGCGAAGGCGCGGGGTGGCGCGGGGCTCATCATGGGCCCCGCGGGCTGCTCGGTGCACCCGACGTCGCCCACGCGCGCGGGTGGTCTGGAGCTCCATTCCGATGCCGTGCTCGACGGCCTCACGCGCCTGGCGCGCGCGGTGCACGACGAGGGCGCCGCGTGGATCCCTCAGATCACGCACTGGGGACGGCGCGGCACGTCGGGCGATCGCCCGGAGCCGCTCGTGGCGCCGTCGGCGGTGCCCGAGCCCGTGAGCGCGGAGAATCCGCGCGCCCTCACCGAGGAGGAGATCGCCGACATCGTGGCCGGCTACGCGAGCGCGGCCCGGCGCGCGCAGCAGGCCGGCGCGGACGGCGTGGACGTCTGCGCGTGGGCGAATCACCTGCTCGATCAGTTCTGGTCGCCGCTCACCAACCATCGCACCGACCGCTACGGCGGCAGCCTGGACAATCGATTGCGCCTCGCGCGCGAGGTGCTGGCCGCCATCCGCGACGCCGTCGGCGACGCCTTCATCGTCGGCATCCGCGTGACGGGCGACGAGTTCGTCGACGGCGGCCTGGGCGCGGCGGCCATGCAGGAGATCGCGGGCCGCCTCGTCGCCACGGGGCTGGTGGACTATCTCAGCGTGTCGGGCGGCGCCGGCATGACGCCGCTCGCTCAGGCCGCCGTCGTGCCCGGCCACTGGTGGCCGCCGGGGTGCTTCGCCGGCTACGCGCGCGCGATGCGCGAGGTGGCCGGACGGGTGCCGATCCTCTACGCCGGCCGCGTCGTGCGCCCCGAGATGGCGGAGCGCCTGCTGACGGACGATGCGTGCGACCTGGTGGCGATGACGCGCGCGCTGCTCGCGGATCCCGACTTGCCGGCGAAGGCGCGCACGGGCCGCGCCGACGAGATCCGCCACTGCGTCGGCGCCAACGTCTGCATCGGCCGCCGCTACGGTCATCACGAGCCAGTGGCCTGCGTGTACAACCCGCTCGCCGGCCGCGAGCTCACGCTCGGACCGCTCACGCGCGCCACGAGGGTGCGTCGAATCGTCGTCGCGGGAGGCGGACCCGCCGGCCTCGAGGTCGCACGCGTGGCGCGCGAGCGCGGCCATCAGGTCGTCCTGTTCGAGGTGTCGCCCGCGCTCGGCGGTCACGTGCTGGTCGAGGCGGCCGTCCCGCACCGCGCGGAGCTCCGTGGGATCCCCGAGTACTACCGTCGTGAGCTGACGCGACTCGGGGTCGACGTCCGACCGGGATCGTCCGCGACGGTCGACAGCGTGCTCGCCGAGCAACCCGACGCCGTCGTGGTCGCGCTCGGCTCCCGGCCCGCGTCACTCGATGTCGCGCTGGACGGCGTGCCGGTGAC
Source organism: Candidatus Methylomirabilota bacterium (assembly GCA_046733575.1). Classification (GTDB taxonomy): domain Bacteria; phylum Methylomirabilota; class Methylomirabilia; order Rokubacteriales; family CSP1-6; genus JBKPPN01. The sequence continues at coordinate 6,504 of JBKPPN010000356.1, forward strand.
GTCTGCCGACGACGTCCTGCTCGGCGCGCGCCCCTCCGGCTCGGTGCTGGTGTTCGACGACGACGGCCGGTTTCGCGGACCCGGCGCGGCGCTCCTGCTCGCCCGCGCGGGCGCCCGCGTCCAGATCGTCACGCCCGAGCTGCACGTCGGCGTGCGTCTCGATCCGTCCAACCTGCCGCCGTTCTACCGGCATCTCTTCGAGGCCGGCATCACGATGACGCCGAGTCACGCCCTCGTGGGGGCGCACGCCGGGACGGTCCGTCTCAGGAACGTCTTCTCGGGCGCCGAGGTGGAGCGACGCGGCGTGGACGGGATCGTGCACTCACTGCTGCGTCGCGTGCCGGAGGACGGGCTGTACCATGCGCTGCGCGGCCGCATCGAGGTCCATCTGATCGGCGACGCGGCCGCCGCGCGCCCGACTGACAAGGTGATCCTCGAAGCTTCCGTCCTCGGCCGTCGACTGTGAGCGTGCCCGAGCGCGAGCGTCAGATCTACGTCCCGCCCATCGATCCGCGCGACGTCGTCCCGCCGAGCCGCGAGATCTACCGCCTCATGGGCGAGGCGAACATCTTCCGGATGATCGACGACTTCTACCGCGAGCTGGAAGCGTCGTCACTCCGTCCGCTGTTTCCGTCCGACATGCGCGCGGCGGCCCGGAGATCGGCGGCCTTCTTCGTCGGCCTCCTCGGCGGCCCCCCGCTCTATCACCAGCGCCACGGCAACCCGATGATGCGCGCGCGCCACATGGCCTTCGCCGTCACCCCGCGCGCCCGTGACGAATGGCTCGCCTGCTTCGATCGCGTCCTGGCTCACGCCGTCGAGGGCTACGCCTTCCCCGCCCAGCACCTCGACGGCTTCCGCCGCTTCCTGCGCGACTTCTCGCTGTGGATGGTGAACACCGCTCCGGAGGATGACCGGCGCGATCCGATGGCGTGATCGCCGCTCTCGGCCGAGGCCCGACGACGGTCAGCGCGGGAGGCGGATCTCCGCGGTGGCTTCGGCGGCGAGGCGATCACCCACCGAGAGACGCTGGGCAACCGTGACCACGTCGTGGTTGCCGTCGGCGCGGATGGCGGTGACCTCGCCCGCGCCGTGAACGGTGTCGCCGGCGAAGACCATCGAGCGGTACTTCAGCGACAGTTTCCGGATGAACGCGCGGGGGCCGAGCCAGTCCAGGAGTGGCTTGGCGAAGACCGCGCCCAAGGCCTGGCCGTCGACGACGACCTTCGGCAGCTTCATCGCGCGCACGAAGTCGAGATCGTAGTGCAGGCGGTGCCAGTCCCAGGTGGCGCCGCCGTATGCCATGAGGTCCACCGCGGTGAACGACCGCTCGAACGGCGGCACGCGGTCGGAGACCTTCAGCGTCGCGGCCGTGCGCGTTGGCGGGATCACTTCGGCTCGAGCGGCTGGTAGACGACCGTCTCGCGGTTCGTGGCGAGCGGCTCGCCCGCCTGGTTCGCATAGCGGGCGACGGACGTGACGAACAGCTGCGTGCCGCCGCGCGACGACGTCCGCTCGACGATGTCGTCGACACGCCACGTCACCGAGATGCGGTCGGTCGGGAGCACGGGACGGAAGAACTCGTAGTCATTGCCGGCGCGGATCATGCGGCAGCCGCGCACGGGCAGGTGCCATTCGTGGCCGATGTAGCCGCCCTCGTCGGGCGGCCGATGCGCGTACTGACAGGTCTCGCACACGAGCGTGGGCGGCGCGATCACGGAGGGGAAGCCGGCCTCGCGGGCGTAGGCATCGTCGACGTAGAGCGGGTTGTCGTCCCGCATGGCGAGCGCGAAGTAGCGAATGGACGCACGGCTCAGCTCCTCCGGCATCGTGTACGTCACCTCGCGTCCGATCCACGCCTTCACCTCGTCGGTGAGCAGCGTCATGTCAGCACCGCGGTGGGGTCGATCTCGATCAGCATCTCCGGGCGCAAGAGCGCGTCACACACCAGGCCGGTGGAGGCGGGCAGCGGGGGGGTGAGCAGTCGCGAGCGGACGCCCGCGACCTCGCGGTAGCGCGGCAGCGCGGCGGGCGTCACGTACTCGACCGTCTTCACGAGGTTCGCCGCGCTGCCTCCCGCCGTCTCGACGACGCGGAGGATGTTCTGCAGCGTGTAGTCCGCCTGTGCGGCGACGTCGCCGTCGTGCACGACGCGCTCCGTGGCCGGATCGAGCGCGCCGAATCCGGACATGAAGAGCAGCTTGCCCGCGCGCACGCCTGGACTGTACGTGAGCTTCTTGTAGCGCTCCCAGCCCGGATTGACGCCAACGGGCACGTCACGAGTGGCAATGAAGTCGTACTGGATCAGCGCCTCGGGATGGAGCAGGCGCGGCATGATGATGCCCGCCGCGCCCGGATACACGGGCCCGAGGAACTCCTTCCGGATGCGACCCGTCGACTTGTAGCTGGCGAGGGCCGCGGGGGTCAGGTAATCGACGGTCTTCACGACCCGATCGAAGCCGAGCCCGAGCGCCTTCAGCATGCGACCCGCACGCTCGAAGATGGCGCGCGTCTGCGCGACGACGTCCCCGGCGCCCACGATGTTGCCGCGCTCGTCCAGCGGCAGCACGGTGGGCAGGAACACGACACCGGCGGAGTCGCGGGCCACCGGCAGCCCACGCTCGACCTCCGTCGCCGCACCCGCGCCGCCCGCGGTGACCTCGACCTCGATGAAGGCGTCGGGACGCAGGAGGCTCTTCACCGGCACGGTGTTGATGGCGGGACGATGCCGGCCGAACACCTCGTCGCGCACCGCCGCGGCCTCGGCGTAGCGATCGATGCCGGTCGGCGTCACGTACTCGACCACGCGGACGACGTCGGCGAACGACATCCGCGCGCCCTCGAGGATCGCCGCGATCTTCGTGTACGCGGTGCGCACCTGCGCGCTCATCCCGCCGCGGACGATCATCCGCCTCGTGACGGGATCGAATTCCGACGCGGTATGCCCCGACAGATACGCGCGCTCGTCGGCCCGCACGCCGAGCGAGAACGAGTAACGCGAGTAATCGAACCACGGGAAGCGCGACGGCGTGATCGCGACGGTCGTCATGGCGCGTGCGCCGGAATCGTGGGCATGGGGAGCCGACGATAGCGACCGCCGACGATGACGTCAAGCGAGCGATCGCTGCCCATCATCGCGGTGTCCGCGCGACGAACGCCTCGACGGCGCGGGCGCGCGAAGCGGCGCTGTCCTCGATGTCGGCGACCGTGGCGTCCGGGCACGCGGCGCGCGCCGCGGGCAGACATTGCGAGAACGGATCCTCGGGCGCGGCCATGAGGAGGCACGGCCGCCTCAGCTCCGCGAGCCGCTGCCGCATCGGATAGGTCATGGCCGCCCGCCACGCCGGGGCAAAGTTCGCCGGCTGCTTCATCGCCTCGCGCAGCTCGATCGTCAGCGCCGCGGGATCGATGCGCGGCTCGACGTGCCGAATGTTCTTCAGGCCGCGCTCGTACCAGGGCCACCACAGCGCCATGTCGCGTCGCATGTGCCACGCGCGCAGCAGGTGCTCACCGTTCCACGCCGGCAGCACGGGGTCGACGCCCTCGAGCCACCGCCGCGCGATCACCACCTGCTCCGTTTCCGTCGAGCAGATCGGCGCGTCGAGGACGAGACCGCGGACGCGGTCCCCCGTGCGACGCGCCAGCTCGACGCCGACCGCAGCGCCGCCGTTGTGGCCGTAGAGCCACACGCTGTCGACGCGCACGGCGTCGAGCACACGCTGCACGGCGACGGCCCACGCCTCCACCGTCTGCGCCCCGCTATCCGATTCGCCATGGCCGGGGAGATCGAGCGCGAGCACGGGATGACGCGCCCCGAGCGCGCAGACGAGTCCTTCGTAGAGCGCGGATGAGCCGGGCGCGTGGTGGACGATCACGACGGGCGGGCGGGTGCGGAGATCGCCCACGCGGCGCACGAGGACCTCACCGTCCGCGGTGTCGACGTACTCCGTCGTCGATCGACCCGACACCGGCGCGCACCCGGGCGCCGGCGGGGGCCCGCCGCGCGCAGGATGCTGCCTCAGCACGGCGAGCTCCGCCTGTGCGGCGGCGTCCGCGTCGCGCGGGAACTCGTGCGTCCACGCGCCTTCGGGCAAGAGGCTCACATGACCGTACAGGCTGTCGCCGGCGCGGCCGCCGAAGCAGACCGGCACGCGCAGCCGCGCGAGCGGCTCGCGGCCGCGATGCCGGAACGCTGCCGCGTAGCCGACGCGATAGCCGTCGCCGGCTTCGAGCAGCTCGATCACGCCGCGGTGGAGGAATTCGAGGTCGGGGACGTCGGTGTCGGCGCGGTTGGCCAGACGCTGCTCGTTCCACGGCCAGAACACGTGCTGATCGCGATAGCGAAACCACGCCCACACGAGGTGTCCGCCGTCGAACGTCGGACGCAGCGGCGCGAGGTACTCGTCGACCTTCGACCACGCGTCCATTCCCGAGAACAGCGGATAGCCGTCGGTCAGCGCCATGGCGCACCGCTCGGGATGCCGGGCGGCGAACTCGACGGCGATCTGCGCGCCGGTGTGGCGGCCGTAGACGGCGGTGTGCTCGATGCCGAGCGCGTCGAGCGTCTCGGCGAGGGCGTCGGCGAGGTCGCTGATCTCCGGCTGCTCGATGGGCAGCAGGTCGGACAGGCCGAAGCCCGGCGTGTCGAACGCGAGCGCGGTGAAGTGCGTGGCGAAGATCTCGAGCGGACGTCGCATGACCTTGGCCGAGCAGGCGGAGGCGTGGAGCAGCACGACGGCCGGGCCGTCGCCGGCGCGATGGTAGTGCACGCGGCGCGCGCCGACGGTGACGAAGTGTCGCGTGACACGCACCGCCATCGTCAGTAGGTGCGGGGCAGCTCCAGCCGCTCGCCGATGAAGTTCAGCACCATCTCGTTCGAGATCGGGCTGAACGGACCCAGTCGGGCGTCGCGGAACAGCCGCTCCAGCGCCGACTCCTCCACCAGGCCGTGGCCAGCCAGCACGCGCATGCAGCGGTCGGTCGCACGCACGGCCGTCTCGGTGGCCGCGAGCTTCGCCATGGCGGCCTCGGTCGAGCACTCGCGTCGCTGGCTGTGCAGCCACGCCGCCTTCATGGTCAGCAGCCGGATCTGCTCCAGCTCCGTGGCCGTCTGCGCGAGCGGATGCTGGACGGCCTGGAACCCGCCGATGGGACGCCCGAAGGCCCTGCGCTCGCGCGCGTACTGCACGGTCTCCTCGAGCGCGGCCGCCGTGATGCCGACGTACATCGCCGCAGCGAGGATGCGCTCCTCGTCGAGCGTGGCGAGCAGGTGATACCACCCCCGTCCCTGCGCGCCGACGACGGCGTCAGCGGGCGCGCGCGCGTCGTCGAGGAAGACCTCGCACGTGCACGCGGCGCGCATGCCCATGAGCTCCAGGCGGCGCACCTGCACGCCGGGCTGACGGCGTGGCGTGAGCACCAGCGAGAGACCGCGTGCGCGCTTGCCGTCGGTGGCCGGGTCGGTCCGACACAGGACGAGGATCGCGTCGGCGTCGTCGGCGAGCGAGGTGTACAGCTTCTGCCCGCGCACGACCCAGCCCTCGCCGTCGCGCGTGGCGCGCGTCTTGAGCCCGAGCACGTCGGTGCCGCCGTCGGGCTCCGTCATCCCGAACGCCATCAGCCACTCGCCGCGCGCCAGTCGCGGCAGGAGCTCGGCCCGCTGGGACGGCGACGCCGATTCCATGAGCACGCGCGCCGTCATGGACACGAGCACCCAGTCCGTCGCGATCGAGGGGAAGCGACGCGCGAGCTCCTCGGTGAAGACCGCCGCGGTCGTCACGTCCGCGCCGGCCCCGCCGAACTCCGCGGGCACCGAGAGTCCCATCCACCCGAGCTCGCCGAAGCGCGTCCAGAGCTCGCGCGGGATCCTGCGCGCCCGGTCCATGTCGCGGATCCGTGTCTCGGGCAGCTCGGCGTCGAAGAACTGACGCACGCTCGCGCGCAGCATGGCGTGCTCTTGCGGACCGTCGAAGTTCATCGCGTTCCGTCCTCTTCCGTGGTGACGCTCTCGCCCAGATAGACCTTCTGCACGTCCGGATTGTCGCGCACCGTCTGGGGCGTTCCCTCGGCGAGCACGCGGCCCATGTGCAGGACGGTGAGCCGGCTCGCGACCTCGAACACGACGGCCATGTCGTGCTCGGTGAACACGACGGTGAGGCCGAGGTCGCCCGCGATGCGCGCCAGCATCCGGATCGACGCCAGCCGCTCCTGCGCCGCCATGCCCGCGGTCGGCTCGTCGAGGAGCAGGAGGCGAGGACGTCCGGCCAGCGCGATGGCGAGCTCGAGGCGCTTCTTGTCGCCGTGCGCCAGCGTGCCCGCGGCGCGCTCGTGCCCGTCGGGCAGTCCCACCAGCGCGAGCAGCTCGCGCGCGCGGTCGGCAGCGATGCGCCGCGCGGCCGCCCACGGATTCCAGGTGCGGCGCTCGTGCGCGAGCAGGGCGACCTGCACGTTCTGGAGCGCGGACAGCGTGCCGAAGATGTGCGTGATCTGGAAGGTGCGGCCGATGCCCATGCGCGCCAGCACGTGGGGCGCGAGCCCGGTGACGGGACGTCCCTCGAAGAACACGGCGCCGCCGTCGGGTGGGTGGAGACCGGTGACGGTGTTGAAGAGCGTGCTCTTGCCCGCGCCGTTCGGTCCGATGATGGCGCGGAACTCGCCGTGCTCGACGTCGAGCGAGACGCCACCGAGCGCCTGCACGCCCCCGAACCGCTTCTCGAGCGCCGCCACCCGGAGCACGGCGTCACCCACGCCCCAACCTCCGGGCGACGCCGACCAGGCCGTCCGGGAGCAGCAGCACGAGCACGACGATGATGCTGCCCATCACGAGCGGCCAGTACTCGGTCTTGCCGCTGATGACGACCTCGAGGAGGACGTAGACGGCGGCGCCGATCACCGGGCCCGCGAAGGTGTGGATGCCGCCGAGGACGGCCATGACGACGGGGGTCGCGCTCGCCGTCCAGTTGATCCAGCTGGGGTAGACGTTGCCCGAGGACAGCGCGAAGAGCGCGCCGGCGAGACCGGCGAAGGCACCGGTGAGGACGAACGTGGCGAGCTGGTGCGCGCGCACGTCGACGCCGACGTACTGCGCGCGCCGGGCGTTCGCGCGCAGCGCGCGGAGCGCGTAGCCGAAGGGCGACTGCACCACGCGGTGCAGCAGCGCGAGCGCCGCCGCGACGAGCGTCAGCGTGAAGAAGTACGCCACGCGCGGGCGCCCCAGCGCGCCCGCCGCGATGCCCGAGATGCCGTCGTCGCCGCCCGTCAGCGCGGTGGCCTTCATCGCGATCGCGTAGAGCAGCATCTGGAAGGCGAACGTGAGCATCGCGAAGTAGATGCCGGTCCGCCGCACGGAGAAGTAGCCGACCACCGCCGCGGCGAGCGCGGCGAGCACGGGGGCGAGCAGGAACGCGATGGTCACGGGCAGTCGTCCGCGCGTCATGAGGATCGCCACCGCGTAGCCGCCGACGCCGAAGAACGCCGCGTGGCCGAAGGACAGCATGCCGCCATAGCCGAGGAGCACGTTGAAGCTCACCGCGTAGAGCGCGAAGACGAGGATCTCCACCGCCACGAACAGCCAGAACGACGAGAGCAGGAAGGGCAGCCCCAGCAAGACGGCGATCAGGACGACCGCCGCGCTACTCCGGCTGGCCAAAGAGGCCCCACGGTCGCGCGATGAGAACGACGGCCATCACGAGGAAGGTCACCACGAGCGCGAGAGCGGGAAAGGCGAGCACGCCGAACGCGTTCACCACGCCGACGATCAGTGACGCGGCGAGGGCGCCGAGGACGCTGCCCATGCCGCCGATGACGACGACCACGAACGCGTCGACGAGCACCTGCACTTGCAGACCCGGGCCCACCGCCACGATCGGCGCGGCCAGCGCGCCGGCCAGTCCCGCCAGGGCGGCGCCGAGCGCGAACACGACGGTGAAGATGGTGCGCGTGTCGACGCCGAGAGCGCCGAGGATCTGGCGGTCCATCGTCGCCGCGCGCACGAGCACGCCCCAGCGCGTCCGGTGCAGGAACAGCCAGAGCCCCAGCGCGACCACGATGCCGAAGCCGATCAGGAACATGCGGTAGGTGGGGAACGTCACGCCGAATGCGCGCGTGCTGCCCGCCAGCAGCGCCGGCATCGTGACGACGCGATCCTCGCGGCCCCACGCCAGCTTGACGAGGTCGCCGATGACGAACACGAGCGCGAAGGTGAGCAGGAGCTGGAACTCGTGCGCGGCGTGATAGATGCGGCGCAGCAGCGTCGTCTCGACGAGCGCCCCGACCACGAACAGCCCGGCGGCGGACACGCCGAGGGCGACGAGGAATCCCGCGCTGTCGGCGATGAGCGCCGTCACGCTCGCGGTGAGGTACGCGCCGAGCATGAAGAGCACGCCGTGGGCGAAGTTCAGGATGCGCGACACGCCGAAGATCAGCGAGAGCCCCGCCGAGATGAGGAAGAGCAGCATGCCGTTGGAGATGCCGGCGAGCGTCTGCCGCGCCACGACGGTCGGATTCGACGCCCAGGCGAAATGCTGCGACAGAAACGCCGCGACGGCCTCCATGGACGTCGCAGTATGGAGCATCCCGCCGCTACCGCCAACGCGCGCTTTCCGCTATGCTGCCGAGGTTTTCGCACCTCGCTCAAGGGAGGTTCGCCATGCTTCGCCCCCTCGCGCTCGGCGTCGCGCTCGTCCTGTCCTCGCTCGCCTCTGGCGCTGCTCCGTCCGACGCGCAGCCCTCGAGTGAGCCGATCAAGCTGGGCCTCATCGACATCTACAGCGGCGGCTTCGCGTTCATCGCGGACAGCATCCGCACGGGATTCCAGATCGCGGTGGACGAGGCGAACCAGGCGGGCGGCCTCAAGGGGCGCAAGTTCCAGCTCGTCACGGCGGACATGGGCAGCAACGTCGAGAAAGCCGTGACGGAAGGCCGCCGGATGATGCGGGAGGAGAAGATCAAGTTCGTCACCGTCGGCATCCACAGCGGCGCGGCGGTCGCCGTCGGCAATCTCGGCAAGGAGCACAAGGCGCTCGTCATCGGCGGCTTCGCCACGACGAAGCGGCTCACCGCCGAGGCCGGGCATGCCTACGTCGGGCGCGCCAACCTCAGCACCGTCGAGATCGGCCGGATCATGGCGGAGTATCTGAAGGACCGTCCGAACGTCAAGCGCATCGCCACCATCTCGCCGGACTACGAGTTCGGCCAGCACTTCGCGCAGGACTTCCTCGCGCATCTGAAGGTGGTCCGGCCCGACATCGTCGTTGCGCGCCAGGAGTGGCCGAAGCTCGGCGCGGCCGACTTCGGACCGCACGTCACGGCGCTGCAGGCCCAGCCCGTCGACATGGTGGTGGCCGGGATCTTCGGCGCCGATCTCGTCAACTTCCTCAAGTCGGCGCGCGACTTCGGACTGTTCACGCCCAAGACGCAGCTGTTCGTGCACGGCCTCGACCTCGCGAAGGTCGGCACCATGAAGGACACGCTGCCGAACGACACGCTGGCCACCGTCTGGTATCCGTTCTATGCGCTGACGTCGGCGAAGTCGAAGTCGTTCGCGAAGGAAGTCACCGAGCGGATGAAGACGTATCCCACGGGGTCGACGCCGGTCGGATATGTCGCGGGGCGCATGATCGTCGAGGCGATCCGCGCGGCGGGAACGGCGGACGACGTCGACAAGGTCGTGAAGGCGCTCGGGACCGTGCAGTTCGAGGGGCCGACGGGGCAGACCAAGGTTCGCGCGTGCGACAACATGGCGCTCTACAACTTCTACGTCGGGGTCGTGAAGCGCGATCCGGAATTGCCGGACGGCATCGGGGTCGGCGACGTCAAGACGTACAACGTCGACTCGGTGGCGCGGTCGTGCGCGGATGTCTTGAAGGCGCGGAGCGGCGGGTGATCTCTCGCTCGGTTGCCGTTTGTCGGGTGTCGGGCGAGGGAGCGGCGGTGAGGGGAGAGGGTCGCTCTCACCACGACCGTTGGCGGCTTCGGTCGTCCGCCAGGCGTTCCCACTCGCAGCGTTCGGCGGCGTTTCAACGGTCGGCGGGGAACGGGTGAACCGGACCCTCTCCCCTCAC
>JBKPPN010000357.1:0-5518 GCA_046733575.1 Candidatus Methylomirabilota bacterium
GTGTCTCGATGATGGGCAGCGCCGTGAGAGAGCCGCCGCCGAGTTCGTCGTTCAGGTTGGCCGCGCGCTCGAGGAGCCGCGAGTGCAGATAGAAGATGTCGCCCGGGTACGCCTCACGTCCAGGCGGGCGGCGGAGCAACAGCGAGAGCTGGCGGTAGGCGGTCGCGTGCTTGGAGAGATCGTCGTAGATGCAGAGGGCGTGGCGCCCGGAGTCACGGAAGTACTCCGCCATGGTGACGCCCGCGTAGGGCGCGATATACTGCAGGGCGCGGACTCGGAGGCGGACGCGACGACGACCGTCGTGTACGCCATCGCGCCAGCATCCTCCAGGACCTTCACGACGTGCGCCACGGTCGAGCGCTTCTGGCCAATCGCCACGTAGAAGCAGAAGACGTCCTCGCCCTTCTGGTTGATGATCGTGTCCACCGCGATGGCGGTCTTGCCGGTCCCGCGGTCGCCGATGATGAGCTCACGCTGGCCACGTCCGATCGGAATCATGGCATCGATGGCCTTGAGGCCGGTGTGGAGTGGCTCCCTCACCGCGCGCCGGTCCACGACGCCCGGCGCGTAGCGCTCGATCGCGCGAGACTGCCGCGCTGCAATGGCGCCCTTGCCGTCCACGGGGTTCCCAAGCGCGTCGACCACACGTCCGAGCAGGGCGCCGCCCACCGGGACCTGAGCGAGCCGGCCCGTCCGCCGGACCGTATCGCCCTGCTTGATGCGCGTCTCGGCGCCGAACAGCACGGCCCCCACGTCATGACGTTCGAGGTTCAGCACCATTCCGACGGTGTCTCCGGGAAAGGCCAGCAGCTCTCCCGACATCGCATGGCGAAGCCCGTCGATGTGTGCGATGCCGTCGCCGACCTTCGTGACACAGCCGCCCTCTTCAAACTCCGGGGCGAACTCCCCGTGAGCAAGGTGGCGCTTGATGACATCCGTGAGCTCGGCGGGGTTCTTCACACGCCGTACTCGCGCTTCGGGCTTCACGTCCGCAGATACGCGTTCTGCCAGAGCGTCCGCTGGCCGATGATCACGACGGCCGCGCCGGTGACACCGATCAGAAATGCCGCCACCAGTCCGGCGCCGCCGAGCCAGTTCAGGCCGTAGAGCACGGTCACCAGCGCAAAGCTCCCGATGAGACCGAGGGCCATGTCGCCTCGCAACCCGTATCCTCGCTCAGGCCATGTCGCCTCGGTCGTCCACCCGCACGCAAGCCCGGCCAGCGCCAGTATCGGAGCAAAGTACGCAATCAGTTCACTCATGACGTCAGCCTATCCGGCCCGAGCGTGCCGCCACATTGGACCAAGGTCCCATACGGACCGTGCCTATGAAACGCTAGGGTCAGGGCCATGGAGAAATCATCGATCGGAGCATGGACCGGGGCGACAATCGTCGTGGCGACGTTGGTGGTAGGCGTGGCCTGCACGCAGCAGCGCTCGAATCTGACGCCCGGGATCCAGGACAAGATCGACAGGGACGCCTACCTCGACGGGAAAAGAGGTCCGACATAGCCCCGACCGCGACCGCCTTGCCGCTTCCGTGGTACGCCATCGGCGCCGCACTTCTGATCCTCGTCCAAGCGTTGCTCATCGTGCTGCTCCTGCATCGCCGCATGGCCAGCCGATCGACACGCGTGCGGCTCGAAGAGCGCTTGCGCTTCGAGACGCTCTTGTCCCAGCTTTCCGTTGGCTTGATCCACGTGCCCGCCAGCGGTCTCGACAAGGCCCTCGAGCAAGGGCTCGGCCAAGTCGTCTCGTTCCTGGGGGCGGATCGAGGCGCGCTCGACGAGCACCGGAGCGCCGAGCCCAGAACCCGGATCTCGTGGGCGGCGCCGGGGATCGAGGAGCTGCCGTGGATCATGGAGGCCGGAGAGTTTGCCTGGACGACCGCCAGGCTCCACGACGGCGACGTCGTGCGATTCTCCCGGACGGACGAGCTCCCAGAGGCCGCTGCGAGCGATCGCGCCAGCTACGAGCGCGTGGGGACGCGTTCACACGTGTCGCTCCCCCTGCACGTCAGCGATGCCATGCTCGGGGTGCTGTCCCTCGACTCCGTTCACGAGGAACGGATCTGGTCGGACGAGCTCGTCGAGCGGCTGCGCCTCCTGAGCGAAGCTTTTGCGAGCGCTCTCGAGCGCCGACGTGTGGAGGTGTCGCTCGCGGACCGTCTGGCCTTCGAGAAGCTCCTGTCGTCCCTCTCGACGACGTTCAGTAACCTGTGGGCGGTCGATCTCGATCGGGAGATCGAGCAGGGGTTGCGCCGGATCGTCGAGTCCTTCGGTTTCGACCACGGCGGTCTCATCGAGTTCTCGCGCGACGGCCGCGCCTCCCGCACGTGGACGATCGATGGCGGCATGACGGCGGAGGACATCCCGTGGATTGCGGCTCGGATCCAACGTGGAGACCTCGTCGGCTTCTCGCTCATCGCGGATCTGCCTGATGAGGCCGCGGTGGATAAGCGCAGCTGTCTCGCCCGCGGCATCAAGTCCAAGGTCGCGCTGCCCCTTCTCGTCGGGGGCACGTCGTGGGCGGCTTCGTGTTCGCGACCGTCCGCGCCGAGCGCGCGTGGCTGCCGGACGATCCTATCCAGCAACTCCGGCTCCTAGGGGAAGTGTTCGCCAACGCCCTCTCACGCCGGCAAGTGGAGCTCGAGGCGCAGCGGCTCCGGCAGGAGATGGCACATATCGGCCGCGTCTCGGCCATGGGGGAGCTCACCGCATCCCTGGCCCACGAGCTGAACCAGCCGCTGACGGCGATCCTCAACAACGCCCAGGTGGCGCAGCGGTTCCTCGCCGCCGAGGTCGTCGACCTCGCGGAGATGCAGGAGATCCTGAACGACATCGTCGCCGACGACAAGCGCGCGGCCGACGTGATCCGGCGACTGCGCCAGCTGCTCAAGAAGGGCGACCTCGAGTATGTGTCGCTCGACCTCAACGAGGTCGTCACCGAAGTGGCGCGACTCGTGACGAGCGATGCGGCCATCCGCAGCGTGTCGATGCGCGTCGAGGCGATCGCCGGTCTGCCGAGAGTACGCGGCGACCGCGTGCAACTCCAGCAGGTCGTGTTGAACCTCGTGCTCAACGGCCTCGACGCCATGCGCGACGCGGGCACGGATGACCGGAAGAGCCTCGTCATTCGAACGTTCAGCGGCAGCGCGGCAGTCGTGGGGGTCGCGGTGCACGACACCGGCCCCGGCATCGCGGAGAAGAGCATGGACCACATCTTCGACCCGTTGTACACGACGAAGACCGACGGCATCGGCATGGGGCTCGCCATCGCGCGCACCATCGTCGAGGCGCACGGCGGCCGGCTCACGGCGCTGAACAATGACGACGGCGGGGCCACCTTCCAGTTCACGCTGCCCGTGGACAAGACGGCGACGCCATGACGGCGTCGACGGCCGTAGTCTTCATCGTGGACGACGATGCCTCCGTGCGGAAAAGCCTGAGCCGGGTCGTGACGTCGGCCGGCTATGCGGTGGAGGTGTTCGCGTCGGCGCGAGAGTTCCTGGCGCGCGAGAGGTTCGTGGGACCGTGCTGCGTGGTCCTGGACGTGCGGATGCCCGGCCTCACCGGGCTCGACTTGCAGGAAGCGCTCGCCGGCGCCGCGCACCGAATTCCCATCGTCTTCATCACGGGCCATGGCGACATCTCGATGAGCGTGAAGGCGATGAAAGGCGGGGCCGTCGATTTCCTCACCAAGCCGTTTGACGTCGAGACTCTCCTGGATGCGATCGAGCGGGCGGTGAAGAAGAACGTGAAGGATCGGGGCGACGAGGGCCGGACCGCGGAGGTGCTCGACCGGGTGAAGCAGCTGACCGCGCGCGAGACCGAGGTCTTCGCCCTCGTCGTGACCGGCATGCTGAACAAGCAGATCGCGGGCGAGCTTGGGATCGCCGAGAAGACGGTGAAGGTGCATCGGGCCCGGGTCATGGAGAAGATGCGGGCCCGATCGGTGGCAGATCTGGTGCGCATGGCCGACCGCGCAGGCGTCATCGTGCCGAAGCTCGAGGCCTCCTAGTATCTTCTTCGACCATCCGACACGTCTGATCGGCAGTCGCGGCTCACGCCGTTCCGCGGGCGTCCGATCCATGCCTCCTGCCCTCCCGAACCACCGTTCCTGAAGTCGTGCCGCTCGCAGACTTCCTCCCTCCCGTTGACACGTGGATGACGACGGTGACGCGCCTGTTTCGCCGTCGCCACGACGCGCCCGTACAGCCGACGCGCGCGCCCGTCGAGGCTCCGGCCATTGCCGATCCGCTATCCGAGACCGACACGCGCGCCGAGCGAGCGAAGCCGCGCGACGATCCCAGGGGTGACTCGGGGCTCGAGCGCCGACTGCGGGACATCCACCGAACGGATCGCGGGTTCGATCCCAGTCGATTCGTGGGCTATGCGGCCATGGTCTTCCGCGACGCGCAGGCTGCGTGGATGACGCGAGATTTCGGATCACTGCGTGACCGCGTCACCCTGGAGATGTATGGCGCGCTCCAGGCGCAATGCACCCGGCTGCGGAGCGCGCGCAGGGTGAACCGCGTCACAGCGATCGAGATCACGGCCGTCGTCACGGAGGCGTGGCAAGAGGGTGGTCCGAGTACGTGACCGCGCACATCGGCGGCGCGATGGCGATTACAGCGTTGACGAGGTGAGTGATACCCTCGTGGACGGCTCGAAAACGATCCCCGGGAACGTCGAAGAATTCTGGACGTTCACGCGCCCGGCCGGCCTCAACTTCTGGATGCTGTCGGCGATCCAGGCCTACTCACGCCGCCTACAGGGTCTTGAATCGGTCGTTCAGCTCCTGGATGCGTTCTCGCTGCCTCGCCTCGGCATCCAACCGGCTGGACCGCTCGCGACCCGCCTCGTCGAGGCTCACGGCATACCGCGCTTCCGCCCACGCGATCCATCGGTCGAGCGACTCGATCCACTGCTCGACGTGCTCCTCGTCGCTCTTGAACACGGCAGAGTCGCGATCGAAGACCACCCGCTGCGGAGACGCGGCTCGGGATGCGGAAGGCTCCCCCGCCATCTTAAAGAATTTCAGCCACGCGGCGGTTGGCACGGCGCTGAGCTGCACTTCCCACCGGCTTCCGTCCCTCGTCGCTGGCGCCGTAGTGCGCTGGATGATATCGGAACGCGTGAGTGACGTCCGCGCGGTGATCTCGCTCGTCGGCGGAATCACGATCATCGCCACCTTCTGCTCCATGGATTCGGTCATGACGTGTGGATCCCTTCCTTTCCGCATCTACGACGTGGCCTGCTCTTCAAGGAGCCGGCACGCGACGAGGTGCGTGGCGATCCGGCTCGCGACGGCCGACAGGAGCCGCAGATGGTCGTTCGTATCGCCGCCGGCCGCTTGGTGGCGGACGAAGCCGACGTAGCGCCGCTTAGTCCTCCGGCGCGTCCGGCTCAACCGTGAGTCGCGCCGGGCCGGATTTCGCCACCTCGAGAAGCGCGCAGCGGTCGTTCGACACGATACCGCGGAGCAATCCCAGGGCGCACGGAAGCCGGGGCTCGGCG